>WLDZ01000019.1 GCA_009704515.1 Actinomycetota bacterium | reverse complement strand
GCTTTTCTTGCAGCAACACGAGCAGAGGCAGCATCAATAGATTTGCGAATGATGTCTTTGCCCTCTTGTGGGTTCTGCTCGAACCAAGCAGTTAAATGCTCATTAACCACTTTTTGAGTAAATGATTTTGCTTCTGTGTTGCCAAGTTTTGTCTTTGTCTGTCCTTCAAATTGTGGTTCGCCTAATTTAATTGAAACGATCGCAGTTAAACCTTCGCGAACATCGTCACCGGTGAGGCGATCTTCTTTCTTTTTGATGAAACCTTGATCTTCGGCAAACTTATTGACCACTGATGTAAGGGCGGTACGGAAACCTTCTTCATGTGTTCCACCCTCATGGGTGTGAATTGTGTTCGCAAAGGTATAGACAGATTCAGAGAATCCATTGTTCCACTGCATCGAAACTTCGAGAGATAGGCGGGCCTTCTTATCCTCAGAGGTAATTGCAATCACTGATTTATGGAGTTCGCCACGAGTTGAATTGAGGTGCTTTACAAAGTCAGTGATTCCACCTTGATATTGATAGCGGACGGTCAACTGTTCGCCCTTTTCATCGACATGGCCGGGGCGCATATCTGTCAAAGATAAAATCAAGCCACGATTAAGAAATGCCATTTCGCGGAAACGAGTTGAGAGAACTTCAAAAGAGAAATCTGTTGTTTCGAAGATTTCTTCAGAAGGCCAGAATTGAATCGTGGTGCCAGTATCGGTAGTTGCTTCACCTTTTTTAACTGGCGCAGTCGGAACACCTAATTGGTATTCCTGGGTCCAAATAAATCCATCGCGCTTTACTTTGGCGTGAAGATTTGTAGAGAGCGCGTTAACAACAGAAGATCCAACACCATGGAGACCACCAGAGACTGAGTAGCCACCATCTCCAAATTTTCCACCTGCGTGCAAAACCGTGAGAACAACTTCAAGAGCTGGTTTCTTTTCGATTGGGTGGATATCAACTGGGATACCGCGGCCGTTATCAATAACTTGAAGTGAGCCATCAGCCATTAGGGTCACTTGAATCTCGGTGCAATAACCGGCGAGCGCTTCATCGACTGCGTTATCAACGATTTCGTAGACTAAATGGTGGAGGCCGCGTTCTCCGGTCGAGCCGATATACATGCCAGGACGCTTACGGACCGCTTCTAGCCCCTCAAGGACAGTGATCGAGGAGGCGTCGTAGCCGCTCTTCTTCTCGCTCAATTTCTCGCCCATAGCTCGCTCTCGTGACCTTTCAATCTCTATCGCCTAAATATCAAAGTAGCCTGAAAATGGCTCCTGTGCCCGAATGGCCAGGTTAGGCCTATTATCCTAGTGGTATATCAGATCTGTAAATACCGCCAAAAGCCTTAGATGCGGGAAATTACGCCCTTTTGAGCCCTTTCCTAGGCTCCCTCCTAGCGTTGCCCTTTTTTCTACCTTTTTCGAGATAGGGCAAGCGTATTTTTACCCCCCAGCTATATTCTCTAATTTCTCAGCAAACCCCCAGCTTCGCGCTTCACTATTGAGCTATGAAACAAGAAGAGTCCTTTCGAATCCTCGTCGTCGATGACGAGCCCAGCATCTGCGAACTCATTTCAACGAGCCTTAAGTTCGTGGGCTTCGATGTGCGTACTGCGGCTACCGGATCGCAAGCTCTCACTGTTGCCGAAGATTTTAAACCGCACGCGATGATTCTTGATGTGATGTTGCCAGACCTTGATGGATTTGAAGTATGTCGTCGTATTCGTAATGAAGGCCATCCGATTGGTGTTCTCTTCTTGTCCGCAAAAGATGAGATGAAAGATAAAGTGCAAGGTCTCACTATCGGCGGTGATGATTACATGACAAAACCATTTAGCCTCGAAGAACTTGTGGCACGACTTCGTGCACTTTTGCGTCGTATTGGCGTTGTCGAACAAGATATAAATGATGAAAAAATTTCATTTGCTGATCTTGAACTTAATGAAGCAACACATGAAGTGCGGCGTGCAGGCGATCTCATCGAACTCTCTCCGACCGAATTTACACTTCTGCGATATTTACTTATCAACGCTGACCGCGTTGTTTCAAAAGCGCAGATTTTGGATCATGTCTGGGATTATGATTTTGGTGGAGATGCCGGAATCGTTGAAACTTATATCTCTTATTTGCGCAAGAAGATTGATATCGTCGATCCACCGCTTATCCATACTGTTCGTGGCGTTGGTTACCGATTAAGAATTCTTCCTAAAGGGTAATTTAAGTATGAGAAACCCCCTCGCTACATGGAGCCTACGTCGGCGACTTACTCTTGGAATTCTTATACTCACTGCAGCTGGTTATGTGATCTCTGGAGTTATTGCCCAGCAGGCACTTAAGGGATACCTGCTACACCAAGTTGATTCACAATTAGTTGCCCTCTCTGGTGGCTCTTTGCCGCGCGTTGCCGCATTTGGTATTGCTGATACTGATGATTGGGAAGAAAACCGTGAAGAGCGAAGGAAGAATGGTCCATTACGTATCGGAACTCCCTTGCAACGAATCCCGACATCGACATCAATCACTCTCCTTGATTCAGATGGAGTCGTGTTAGCTGAGCTGGGAGGCGATCTAAACTCATCGCCAATCGCTAACTATCTTGGTGGTTTATCGATGAGCGATGTTGCTGCACTTAATGGCGAAGCCTTTACCGTTGAGGGAACACGCGAAGATTTCCGTGCTATCGCAGCCATCTTGCCAAGTGGTGCCGGCTCTGTTGTAGCGGCGCAATCACTTGGCGATCTCAACCGCACAATCGACAGACTTGGACTCCTCTTCCTACTTATTGGTCTTCTTCTCTTAACACTCATTGCAGTAGCAACTCGTCTTGTTGTCCGAATTGGCATGCGTCCACTCAAGGATGTAGAAGTAACTGCCGGAGAAATCGCAGGTGGAAATCTCTCTGTCCGTATGCCTGATGCCAATCCAGATACCGAAGTTGGTCGTTTGGTGACTGCACTCAACGCGATGCTTTCACGTATCGAGAGCTCTTTTGCCGCTCGTCTTGAATCTGAAAACCGTCTGCGTCGATTTGTTGCTGATGCCAGCCACGAACTTCGAACTCCTATCACCGCCATTCGCGGTTTCTCTGAGCTCTATCGCCAAGGAGCAATTCAAGAAGGAGAACCAACGAAGAATTTAGTTGCTCGTATCGAAGGTGAATCTGTGCGTATGAGCACTTTGGTCGAAGATCTCTTACTCCTTGCGCGACTTGATCAAGCACGCGAGATGGAGATGAAGCCTCTCAACTTGGTTGAGATTGCAGAAACTGTTCTTTCTTCAGCGCGCGTATCTGCGCCAAACCATCTCATTGAATTTAATCACCCTGGTCAAGAGATTTTTATTCTTGGTGATGCGCCTCGCGTGCATCAAGTGATTGCAAATCTCCTCGCTAACGCAAGTGTTCACACACCTAGTGGTAGCAAAATCAATCTCTCTATCTTTCAAGATGCATCTGGGGTTCATGTGAGCGTCTCTGATAATGGACCAGGTTTATCGTTAGATGCGCAGAGCAAGATATTCCAACGTTTCTATCGAGCAGATCCTTCGCGCGCACGAGTTGATGGCGAAGGCAGCGGATTAGGTTTATCAATAGTTGACGCTGTTATGCGCGCCCACGGTGGTTCGGTATCGGTGCAATCAGAGCTTGGTCAAGGCGCTACCTTCACACTCTTCTTTCCTATCTCAAGTTTAGAAATAGAAAGTTAATTACTTGTAGGCCCTAAAGATTCCATTGCGCGAAGAGTTGCGATGCGCTCTTCAATCGGTGGATGAGTACTAAATAGCTTAGAGAGTGATTTGCTATCAAGTGGTGATTCAATCCAGATATGCGCTACCGCATTTGATTTCTGGCGAACTACCGTTGAATCTGCAGCCAGAACTTCTAGCGCTTTGCGCAGACCGGCAGGGTTGCGAGTAAATGAAACCGCAGTGGCATCTGCGAGTGATTCACGCTTACGTGAAATCGCTGACTTTAAAAGCATCGCAGCCATCGGCGCCAAAATCATAATGAAGAGCGAGACAACCAAAAGTAGTGGGTTTGAGTTTCCATCGCGACGATCACGGCCACCGCCGAAGAACATCATTCGCGCCATAAAGTCGCTCAAAATCGCAATTGCTCCTGCTGTCGTGGCAGCAACTGCCGATACCAAAGTATCGCGGTTAGCCACATGGCTAAGCTCGTGAGCGATTACACCTTGCAGTTCGTCGCGATCCATTACTTCGAGAATGCGAGTGGTAAATGCAATCAGTGCATGTTCGGGGTTGCGCCCAGTAGCAAATGCATTAGGCGCTGTATCTTCAACGATCGCAACCTTAGGCATAGGTAGCCCTGAAGCAATAACGATTTCCTCAATGAGGTTAAAAAGTTCAGGGGCGTCTTCACGCTGAATTAATTTGGCACCCGTCATTGTGAGCACCAACTTATCTGAGCCGTAATAAGAGCCCCAGACTCCAATAAGTGAGATACCCACTGCAATTGGAACGATTGTTGATGCAGTGCCAACACCAAAATAGGTAAGAGCAGCGTAAGCAACCAGCCAGGTCAATACACCCATAGAGGCAAGTAAGAAATATGTCTTGCCTTTATTTGCTGATTGAGCAGCTCTAAAGTCGCTGGTATTAGCCATTAATTGGTGAGCCTTAGAACTTTACGTTGGGAACTTCGCGATCTGCTGGGTTTTCAACTTCATAGAAGTTACGTGCTTCAACCTTTGCAAAGCCGGCGAAGAAACTTGTTGGAATTGTTGCAACAGCTTGGTTGAGATTGCGGACATTATCGTTATAGAACTGGCGCGCAAATGAAACTTTATTCTCAGTTGTAGAAAGTTCTTCTTGTAATGAGAGAAAGTTCGCTGATGCTTTTAGATCTGGATACGCCTCAGCAACGGCTAATAAACCACGAAGTGCGTTGGTTAACGCGCCATCTGCTTTTGCTACTTCACCAACCGTGGTTGCACTAGTTGAGGCAGCGCGCGCTGTAATAACAGCGTCAAGTGTTCCTTGTTCGTGGGTTGCGTAACCTTTAACGGTCTCAACTAAATTTGGGATCAGATCTGCACGACGCTTGAGTTGAACCTCAATCTGTGCCCATGCCTCATCAACAGTGATGTTGAGTCTGATAAGGCGGTTATATTGCGCGACAAAGAAGAGCGCGATGAGACCAAGTACGGCAAGAACAATAATTATTTCCATGGTGTATTCAACCCGTTTTCCCCGGTTGATATTCCCGGTTATTTAATAGTACTGCGGTGAAAGTTCATAAATGAACGGCTAGCGGTTGGCCCGCGCTGGCCCTGGTAACGGTTGAGGTATTGCGCTGAACCGTATGGGTGTTCTGCTGGCGATGAGAGTTTAATCAGACAGAGCTGCCCGATTTTCATCCCTGGGTATAACTTCACTGGCAGGTTTGCCACATTAGAAAGCTCGAGTGTGATGTGCCCCGAAAAACCTGGATCGATAAATCCTGCAGTGGAGTGAGTCAACAATCCCAGGCGGCCGAGTGATGATTTTCCTTCTAGCCGTCCGGCAATATCGTCGGGGAGAGTAATTACTTCATAGGTACTAGCGAGAACGAATTCGCCTGGGTGCAAGATAAAAGCTTCACCATCTTCAGCGACAATCTCGCGAGTGAGTTCGGGTTGTTCCAGTGCCGGATCGATGACCTCATATTTATGGTTTTCGAAGACGCGGAAGAACTTATCGAGGCGGACATCAACCGAGGAGGGCTGGATCATCGCATCAGAGAAAGGCTCGACCCCTACGCGTTTTTCGGCAATTTGGGCACGGATATCTCGGTCACTTAGTAGCACGCGCCGAGCCTACTATCTGGGGGGCGCAAAAAGCTGACCGCCACCACTTGCGTAAGTTACTGGTCGGTAGGAAAATACCGCCATGAGCCATTACATATCAAATACCCGCGATATCGAATTCTGCCTATTCGACCTCTTTGGTCGCGAGAAGATTCTCGGTACATCTCTCTACTCTGAGATTGATAGAGATACAGCAACAGGAATGCTTGATGAGATTAAGCGCATTACTGAAAATGATCTCGCCGCATCTTTTGTTGATGGCGATCGCATTGGAACAATCTTCGATAAGGCAACTGGCGAAGTAAAGCTTCCAGAGAGTTTCAAAAAATCTTATAAGGCATTTATTGACCAAGGTTGGTGGAGCCTAGATGCACCAGTCGAACTCGGTGGAACAAAAGTTCCTCCATCACTTCGTTGGGCAATCGCAGAGATGGTGCTTGGGTCAAACCCTGCAATCCATATCTATGCATCTGGTTATGCATTCGCTCATGTTGCATATGTATTAGGAACACCTGAACAAAAAATTATGGCGAAGCACATGGTTGATCGCCATTGGGGCGCAACAATGCAGTTAACAGAACCAGATGCTGGTTCTGACGTTGGTGCTGGTCGCTCAAAGGCCGTGCAACAACCAGATGGAACTTGGCATATCACTGGTACAAAGCGTTTTATCACTTCAGGTGATGCTGATATCTATGAAAACATTATGCACTTTACTCTTGCTCGCCGTGAAGGCGGAGGTCCAGGTACAAAGGGTCTCTCACTCTTCTTGATTCCAAAATTTATGTTTGATCACAAAACGGGCGATCTAGGAAAGCGTAATGGCGTTTACGTTACTAACGTAGAACACAAGATGGGACTCAATGTCTCTGCCACATGTGAAATGAACTTAGGTGAAAAAGAGCCTGCAGTTGGCTATCTCTTGGGAGATGTCCACGAAGGTATTGCGCAGATGTTTAAAGTTATTGAATTTGCTCGCATGATGGTGGGAACAAAGGCGATTGCAACTCTTTCAGCCGGTTACCAGCAAGCGTTGTCATATGCCAAAACCCGCGTTCAAGGCGGAGATATGAAGGTAATGAACGATAAGGCTTCGCCGCGTGTCACCATCATTCATCATCCAGATGTACGTCGCTCACTCATGGTCCAAAAGTCTTATTCTGAAGGTATGAGAGCCCTTGTTCTCTACACCGCGACTATTCAAGATGAGATTGAACTTGCGCGCGAAGCTGGCGATGAAGATAAGTTGAAGAAGATGGAAGCGCTCAATGATTTATTACTTCCTGTTGTAAAGGGTTTTGGATCAGAGCGTTCTTGGACGCTACTTGGTACCGAATCACTACAAACATTCGGCGGTTCTGGCTTTACGCAAGATTGGCCACTTGAGCAATATGTGCGCGACGCCAAAATTGATACTTTGTATGAAGGCACAACTGCAATCCAGGGTCTCGATTTCTTCTTCCGTAAGGTTGTTAAAGATGGTGGACGTGCACTCGGTCTACTCGGTAAAGAGATTCAAGCTTTTACTGAAACTGGTGGCGTACATGCTGCCGAGAAGCAAGCACTTGCTAAGGCACTTGGGGATCTCAATGGAATCATCGGTGTACTCGTAGGACATGCCATGGCATCTCAAGAAAAATCTGAAGAGATTTACAAGGTTGGCTTAAGCACTTCACGAGCTTTGATGGCTGTTGGTGATGTCATCATCTCTTGGTTGCTCTTGCGCCAGGCAGATATCGCAGCGGAGAAGTTACCGACAGCGACAGGTAAGGATGTAGATTTCTATACCGGAAAAATTGCATCAGCTAAGTTCTTTGTGAGCACTGTACTTCCGCATATCACTGCAGATCGCAAGATCGTAGAAGCAACAGATAGCTCAATTATGGATATCGCAGAGGGTGCCTTCTAGAGATTTAAAGCTACTTCTTAAGATAAGCTCGCCGCGTGTTGAAAAACCATCGCGGCGAGCTTTATATCTTTCTTGGCGCTCTCACTTTCTCGGTCAATGGCATCGTCTCAACTGTTGTTCTGGAAGAGCTCTCGGCTTTCCGGCTAGCGCAGATTCGCGCGATTTCAGCTTTCGCCCTTTTAATTGTCTTTGCCCTCATCTTCAAACGCGATCTCTTGCGTTTATCAAAGGCAGATATCCCTCTGGCGGTTGCCTTGGGTGTTGTTGGATTTGCCCTGGTAAATGTGGGTTATTTCCTTGGTATCGAACGCGGACTTCCACTCGGCCTTGTTCTTGTTATCGAATTTACCGCACCTATCTGGGTAGCGCTCTGGATCAAGTATGTTCGCAAGGGCAATGTCAGCGAAGATATGTGGATAGCTATTGGTCTTTCACTTGTAGGGCTAGTTTTACTCACAAAAATTTGGGATGGATTTAAATTTGATCTCCTTGGCCTTGCCGCGGCCCTCGGTAGCGCATTTGCCTTAGCTGGTTATTTTTTAATGGGTGAAAAATTTGGAAAGAATCGCCATCCGATGGGTTCAACCATCATCGGTTTAGGTGTCGCTTCAATTTTCTGGATTCTGGTGCTACCAATCTGGAACTTCCCAACCGATATTTTCTCTAAGGACCTCGATCTCCATGGGTATCTGGCAGGCAATCAATATCCTGGATGGGTCTTATTGCTCTGGATTGTTGTGATGGGAACTATCGTTCCTTATCTCTTTGTAATTAGCGGTCTGCGAATTTTGAGCGCATCAAAGAGCAGTGTTTTAGGAATGATTGAACCTGTATTAGCTGGTGGCCTTGCATGGATTTGGTTAAGTCAGGGTTGGGACTTAATCCAATTGATGGGTGCTCTCGTTGTGCTTATCGGAATCTATATTGCAGATCGCAGCAAGACGGCTGCGGCTTAACTTTATTCGTTCCAGCCACCATCGCCAGGTTCGGATGGTTGTTGATCTCCATACGGAGATGTAGGTACATATCCTGGTGGGGCGCTCTTCGGTTCATCGAATGAACGCATCGGTTGAGATTGTGCAAGATCAAAGAATCGCGCAAAGTGAAGTTGTGCAGAGACTGCAATGGTGCGGGTTGGTCCGTTACGGTGTTTTGCAACATGAAGATCTGCCTCACCCGCACGATTCTGTGCATCGTACATATCTTCGCGGTGCAAGAGGATTACAACGTCAGCATCTTGTTCGATAGAGCCGGATTCGCGAAGGTCAGAGAGCATTGGCTTCTTATCAGAGCGTTGTTCAGGTCCACGGTTGAGCTGAGAGATAGCAATAACAGGGACATTGAGCTCTTTTGCCATCAGCTTAATTTGGCGTGAGAACTCAGAAACTTCTTGCTGACGGTTTTCAACTTTTTTACCTGAAGTCATCAGCTGCAAATAATCAATAACAATAAGTTTGAGATCATGGCGCTGCTTGAGGCGACGAGCCTTTGCGCGAATCTCCATCATTGAAAGGTTTGGTGAATCATCAATAAACAATGGCGCATCAGAGATTTCGCCCATACGTCGTGCAAGTTTTGCCCACTCATCATCACTGAGTTGACCTGAGCGAATATTGTTAAGTCCAACTCGGGCTTCGGCCGACAACATACGCATTGTAATTTCAGATTTCGACATTTCGAGTGAGAAGATAACAGCAGTTTGGTTTTCGTGAATTGCTGCATGTCGCGCGATATCAAGACCAAGAGTTGATTTTCCAACTGCTGGACGCGCCGCCAAAATAATCATGTTGCCGGGGTGAAAACCATGTGTTAATAAATCTAGATCGCGGAAACCAGATTTGACACCTTCGATACCTGTGCCTTTAGAGATTGCTTCGATCTCATCGAGGGCTTGTGGCAACAGCGTGCTGAGTTGCACATAATCTTCGGATGAGCGACGTTCGGTTACTGCATAAATTTCTGCTTGCGCTGCATCTACTGCATCATCAACTTCGCCATTTTGATCATAACCAAGTTGTACAACTTTGGTTCCAGCCTCAACAAGGCGACGCATAATTGCATGATCTAAAACAATCTTTGCGTAATAACCAGCATTAGCTGCAGTTGGAACAGATGAGATAAGAGTATGTAGATATGGTGCGCCACCTGCGCGTGCAATCTCACCGCGTTTTGTGAGTTCGGCAGAGACAGTAATTGCATCGGCTGGTTCACCGCGACCATATAGATCAAGTACTGCTTCAAAAATTAACTCGTGCGCTGGGCGATAGAAATCGCGTGAACGTAAAACTTCGACAACATCTGCAATTGCATCTTTTGATAACAACATTCCGCCGAGAACTGATTGTTCTGCTTGAAGATCTTGAGGCGGAGTGCGCTCGAATTCAACCCCGACGCTTCGAGGGGTATTGGATGGGAATTCAGCGATGCTCACGGGATGAAACTTCCCACCTTCCACCGACAAAAGCGAAGATGGGTGTGGGTAAAGGTGTGGGTAAGTAGCGATTTCCTGTGTATACGGGTGGGGATAACTTGTGGAGAAGTGCGGTTAAGGGTGGATAACTCCGGCTTTAGGCGTGGATCTCTGTGGAGAGAGATTGCTCTCTGAAATCTCATATCTTGAGAAAGCAAGAAGCGCCCCCACTAGAGAAAGTGAGGGCGCTTCTAGTTTTAAACTGTTATGTAATTAAGCAGCTACTACCGTGAAAGCTACAGTCGCGACAATGTTATGTCCGAGTGAGACCTTTACTGAGTATGAGCCAACCTTCTTAATGTGACCAGTTGTCTTAATTGTGTGGCGATCGATATCAAGCTTTGTTGTGCTCTTGATAGCTGCTGCGATGTCCTTGTCGGTTACTGAACCGAAGAGGCGACCTGCAACACCTGTCTTGACTGCAACGGTGACCTTAGCTGACTCGAGAGTCGCCTTGATCTCTTTAGCGTGATCGATATCGCGGATCTCGCGCGCAGCGCGTGAGCGACGAATACCTTCGATCTGCTTCTCTCCACCTGAGGTCCATGCAATTGCTGCACCGCGTGGAAGGAGGAAGTTACGTGCATAACCATCTTTTACTGTAACAACGTCACCGGCTACGCCGAGCTTTGCTACTTCACGAGTAAGAATAAGTTTCATAGTTGGCTTATCTCCTTACTTCGCTGAAGATGTGTAAGGCAGTAGTGCAACTTCACGGCTGTTCTTAACAGCTGTTGCTACTGCGCGCTGATGTTGTGTACATGCACCTGTGACACGGCGAGCGCGGATTTTGCCGCGATCTGAGATGTACTTACGAAGGGTCGCAATATCTTTGTAATCGATATATGAGACCTTGTCACGACAGAAGCTGCAAGGCTTCTTCTTGAACTTCTTATTAAGGGCAGCTGCTTTCGCGCCCTTATTCTTAACCTCTTTGAGGTTACGGTTATTTCTTGCTCCCATTATGGTGCTCCTTTTCGGGCCCTAGCTATTTTTTAAGTAGTAGGAATGGTTTAGTTACGGATTTAAAATGGAGGTTCGTCGGTTGTAGATGGAGATCCCCATCCACCACCAGCTGGTGACGTTGAAGCTGCAGCCCAAGGATCATCAGCAAAGTCAGCAGCGGGAGCTGAGAAGCCCCCTCCATTTCCGCCTGCAGCGCCAGGTGCTCGTTGTGTACGAGTGACCTTAGCTGTTGCATTGCGAAGTGATGGACCTACTTCATCTACTTCAACCTCAAATACTGTGCGCTTCTCGCCTTCTTTTGTCTCATATGAACGCTGCTTAAGTCGACCTGTAAGAATGACGCGCATTCCCTTAGTTAATGACTCAGCAACATTCTCAGCAGCCTGACGCCAGATATTGCATTGAAGGAAGAGGCTCTCGCCATCTTTCCACTCGTTAGTTGTTCGATCTAAGTAACGAGGGGTTGAAGCAACACGGAATTTAGCTACCGCTGCACCCGATGGGGTAAAGCGAAGCTCTGGATCGTCAACAAGGTTGCCGATTAATGTGATTGTTGTATCTCCTGCTGCCATTTTTCACTCCTTCTATTCTCTGATATCAGAACCTTGTGGGTTCTCTGCTGGTTGAGTCCGTGCTATTAAGTTACTCGCCCATACCGACATCGTCGAGATAATTTCTCGACTTTGTGGATATTTATTCTGGGCGGATGACCTTTGTG
>WLDZ01000018.1 GCA_009704515.1 Actinomycetota bacterium | reverse complement strand
TATTGATCTGGCGCCATTTGGCCATAAAGGCACTCTTGCGCTTATCACCCTTGATAATGGCCACGATCACAATCGTCCCAATACGCTCGGGCCTCAATCACTTGCATCACTTGATGCTGCAATCACTGAGGCACTTTCGCATAACCCATCAGCTATTGCAGTAACAGGAAAGCCATTTATCTTTGCTGCAGGTGCGGATTTATCTGCACTCTCATTTCTCAATAATCGTGCGCAGGCACTTGCTATCGGAAAACTGGGCCACGATATCTTCCGTCGCCTCGATGAATCTAAAGTTCCAACCTTCGCCTTTATTAATGGGCTTGCACTCGGTGGCGGACTTGAGATCGGTCTTCACTGCAACTACCGCACACTTTGCGCAACCGCATTTACTGGATTGCCTGAAGTATTTCTGGGATTAGTACCAGGTTGGGGCGGAGCGACAATTCTCCCCAAACTGATCGGCCCAGAGAAGGCTGTTCAGGTAATTATGCTCAACGCGCTCAATAACAATACGATGATGAAAGCTAAGGATGCCCTTGGCCTTGGAGTCGTAGATGCAGTCTTTGAGCCAGCAGATTTTCTAGAAAAATCAGTAGCTTTCGCTGCAGCTATTCTCTCTGGCAGCACGAAAATCGAGCGTAAGGATTACAGCTCAGATCCTGCATGGGATAGCGCGCTAGCTACCGGAAAAGCGGCGGCTCACAAAAAATTTGGTGGCGCAGATTTAGCAGCGCCACGCACAGCGCTCGAACTCATAGCTGCTGCAAAGACCAATACGCGTGGGGCAGGTTTTGATGCAGAAGATCAGGCTCTAGCGGATCTCACAATGTCTGATCCACTTCGTGCATCCCTTTATGCATTTAACCTTATTCAAAAGAAGAAGAAGAAAGTTGAGGGCGCACCAAAATCTAATCTAGCCCGCAAGGTGAATAAGGTAGGAGTCGTCGGCGCAGGACTCATGGCATCGCAATTAGCCCTTCTCCTTGTACGAAACCTTAAGTGTCCTGTGGTTATGACCGATATTGATCAAGAGCGTGCAGATAAGGGCGTCGCTTGGGTCAAGGCTGAATTGCAGAAACTGGTAGAGAAGAAACGGATGAGCGCTGAAGCTGCGGCTCGTCTCGCTGGTTTAGTCAGTGGTTCTGCAGATAAATCTATCTACGCTGGTTGTGATTTTGTAATCGAAGCCATCTTCGAAGAGCTTTCGCTAAAGCAGGAGCTATTTAAATCACTCGAGGCAATCGTTTCTCCAGAGTGTGTTCTAGCGACCAACACCTCGTCGCTCTCTGTAGAGAAGATGAGTACTGGCATGAAAAACCCAGAGCGAGTTGTAGGTTTTCACTTCTTTAACCCTGTTGCAGTAATGCCACTTCTTGAGATTGCTCGAACATCTCATACAGATGATGCAACAACTGCGACTGCAGTTGAAGTTGGTAAGAATCTTAAGAAGACGATGATTATTTGTAAGGATGCCCCAGGATTTGTGGTCAACCGACTGCTTACCCGCTTTATGGGAGAAATCACTGATGCGGTAGATGAAGGTACAGATCCTTCTGTTGCCGATAACGCCATGCGATCAATCGGATTCCCTATGAGTCCATTTGAACTCCTTGGCTTAGTTGGCCCAGGAGTTGCGCTTCATGTTGCCGAGACGCTCCATGAAAATCTCGGTCCTCGATATCGCATCTCCCCTACTATGCAAGCGATGGTGAAGGAGGGCGTTAAGACTTTCTATGTTAAAGGTGATGACGGAACAGTTAGCGCCAATCCTGCGGCGCTTGCCTTGATTCATAAGGGATCAACGCCATCTACGGCAGAAGAGGTATCAGATCGCGCGCTTCACGCCTTAGCAGAAGAGGCTCGGATGATGCTCGATGAGGGTGTTGTTAAAACTCCCGCTGAGATTGATCTATGTATGTTGATGGGAGCAGGATGGCCAATGCATCTTGGCGGAATCTTGCCTTATCTAGATAGAACAGGTGTCAGTGAGAAGGTTTCCGGTCAGCGTTTTCACGCTCCGGGAATTGCATCGGTATTGAAGTAGAGCTCCACTCTACAATTTCACGGGCAATCTGCTGAGAAGTAATTCCTAGATCTTCTAGGATTTCGCCACGCTTTGAGTGCTCGATAAATTCGAGTGGAACACCGATGCTGTGAATCGCAATCTCTAAGCGAGCATCTCTAAACATCTCAGAAAGCGAAGAGGCGATACCGCCATGACGGATTCCGTCTTCGAGTACTACAACGCTCTTGTAACGCTGTGCCATCGTAATAAGTGATTGCGGCAACGGCTTAACCCAACGTGGATCGACCACAGTAACTCCAACGCCTTCTCGATAAGCTTGTGAAGCTGCTTCAACTGCAATCGCAGCCATTGCGCCGACGCTAATTACTAAAACATCTGCACTCTCGCCTCGATACAAAACATCGACTCCATCGCGAGTTTCAAAGGCAGGAATATCGGCTTGTACGGCACCTTTTGGAAAGCGTATAAGAGTTGGTCGATCATTGACTTGGACAGCCTCACGTAAAGCTTGACGCAGACGAGCACCATCACGAGGCGCTGCAACTTCAAGAGTCGGTACGATTCCAGTGAGTGCTAAATCCCAAATGCCGTGATGGGAAGGTCCATCATCACCGGTAATTCCAGAGCGATCAAGCACGAAGGTAACCCCTGCACCATGGAGAGCAACATCAAGTAGTAACTGATCGAATGCGCGATTGAGGAATGTTGAATAGACCGCAACAACTGGATGAAGGCCTGTGTATGCAAGACCTGCTGCACTTGTGACAGCATGCTGCTCTGCGATTCCCACATCAATTGTGCGCGATGGAAATGCTTCCTGGAACTTATCTAGTCCCGTAGGGCCAAGCATCGCAGCAGTTATTGCAACAATATCTTCGCGTTCTTTACCTATCTCTACGATTTCAGATGCAAAAGTATCGGTCCAAGAGATTGCACTCTTGTTCTTTGGAAGTCCAGTCTCAGGGTTAACGATTCCAACAGCGTGGAACTTCTCTGCCTCATCAGCGATTGCTGGACTGTACCCACGACCTTTTTCGGTGATTACGTGAACAAGGACTGGTTCGCCAAATTCTTTCGCCTGCTCCAGAGCTTTATCCATGGCAGCAATATCGTGTCCATCGATCGGCCCAATATATTTCAAACCTAAATCTTCAAACATACCTTGCGGAGCGATCACATCTTTAATGCCCTTTTTGACTCCATGAAGAGTTTCAAAGATTGGAGTACCAACGACGGGGGTCTTCTGAAGTACTTCCTTACCCCAATCAAGGAATCGCTCATACCCTTGTGTTAAGCGAAGTGTTGCCAGATGTGATGCTAGCCCGCCGATAGTAGGTGAATAAGAACGCTCATTGTCGTTAACTACAATCACCAGTTTACGTTCGCCCGCAGTTGCAATGTTATTGAGAGCTTCCCAGGACATACCTCCAGTGAGAGCGCCATCTCCAACTACAACAACTACATGGCGATCATTCTGTCCTGTCATCGCGAAGCCACGAGAAATTCCGTCGCCCCATGAAAGTGCAGTGGAAGCGTGAGAGTTTTCAATGACATCGTGAACAGATTCACTACGGCTTGGATAACCTGCTAATCCCCCGCGTTGACGCAAAGAATCAAATTGATCGGCACGACCAGTGACCATCTTATGAACATAGCTCTGGTGGCCAGTATCAAAGAGGATTAAATCTTTCGGAGATTGAAAAGTTCTATGCAGTGAGAGAGTGAGTTCGACAACTCCTAGGTTGGGACCAAGATGTCCCCCTGTGCGTGAAACTTTTGCAACAAGAAAATCGCGAATCTCTTGGGAGAGCTCAGCCAATTCCGTGGCGCTGAGCCCTTTGAGTTCCGCAGGGTCGCGGAGAGATTCCAACATGTTCGTAGTCTAAGTTACCCGCGCAATTGTCGGAGGACGAACTGCATGATTCCACCGTGGCGATAATAATCTGCCTCACCTGGGGTATCTATGCGCACGATTGCGGTGAACTTCTTATCACCAGCTGTGACCTCTACCTCTTTTGGTACTCCAGAATGGTTGAGCGCTGAGATGCCGGATACGTTGAAGCTCTCTTCCCCTGTGAGTCCTAAGGATTGAGCGCTTTCGCCATCACGGAATTGCAGCGGCAGTACTCCCATTCCGATGAGATTAGATCGGTGAATCCGCTCAAATGATTGAGCGATGACAACGCGCACTCCTAAGAGCGCCGTTCCCTTAGCCGCCCAGTCGCGTGATGAACCTGATCCATATTCTTTTCCTGCAAGAATTACTAATGGAATACCAGCGCTCTGATAACTGACTGAAGCATCATAGATTGTTGCTTGCGCTCCTCCATCTAGGAAGTTGCGTGTAAAGCCGCCCTCGACTCCATCGAGCAGAAGATTCTTAAGACGAATATTTGCAAAAGTTCCACGAATCATCACTTCGTGATTTCCGCGACGAGATCCGTATGAGTTGAAGTCTTTCTTATCAACACCATTTGCTTCTAGATATTTTCCTGCTGGAGAATCTGCTTTGATATTTCCAGCTGGTGAAATATGGTCCGTTGTTACTGAGTCACCAAGAATAGCTAGAACACGGGCACCAGAAATGTCTTGTACTGGTGCTGGCTCCGCTGGCATTCCATCAAAGTAAGGAGGTTTGCGAACATATGTCGATTGTGGATCCCACTCAAATGTTTTGCCAGTAGGAGTATCAAGTGACTTCCAGCGATGATCTCCTTCAAAGACGCTTGCGTAATCCTTCTTAAACATCTCTGAGGAAATTGAGGAATCAATAACGCTCTGGATTTCATGAGCTGATGGCCAAATATCTTTGAGGAAAACAGGATTCCCATCTTTATCATTACCCAAAGAGTCTTTTTCAAAGTCGTGATTCATTGTTCCTGCAATTGCATAGGCAACAACTAGTGGGGGTGATGCAAGATAGTTCATCTTCACATCAGGACTAATTCGACCTTCAAAGTTTCGGTTGCCTGAGAGCACTGCGGTAACTGCCAAGTCATGTCCATTAATCTCTCGGCTAATCTCAACTGGGAGTGGTCCTGAGTTTCCGATACAGGTGACGCATCCATAACCAACAAGGTTAAAGCCAAGTTCCTCCATATAAGGAGTCAGGCCTGAGCGATCGTAATAATCTGTAACGACTTTAGAACCTGGTGCCAAAGTGGTCTTTACCCAAGGCTTTGATTTCAAGCCTTTTTCAACCGCTTTCTTCGCAAGCAACGCCGCACCAATCATTACAGATGGATTTGATGTGTTGGTACAGGATGTAATTGACGCAATAACAACATCACCATTCTTAATGGTTGTCTTATTCGCTCCTACTGTTACTGGGTAGGCATCCTTACCTGTCTTATCTGAGAAATATGAAGGAAGAATTTCAGAGAACTTACTCTTTGATTCTGTGAGTGAAATGCGATCTTGCGGGCGCTTAGGTCCGGCAATAGATGAAACAACTGTCGAAAGATCGAGTTCGATATGTTCGGAGTATCTAGGAGTTGCAGCTGGGTCAAACCACATCCCTTGCGCCTTCGTGTATTGCTCTACAAGTGCAACTTGTTCTTCACTTCTGCCCGTTAAGCGAAGGTAGCGAAGCGTCTCTTCATCAATAGGGAAGATGGCGCATGTTGAACCATATTCTGGTGACATGTTGCCGATTGTTGTGCGGTTCGCCATTGGAACGGCACTTACGCCAGGTCCGTAGAACTCAACAAACTTGCCAACCACACCGTGCTTACGGAGCATCTCAGTAATGACAAGGGCCATATCTGTTGCCGTTGTTCCAACAGGGAGAGCGCCGCTTAACTTAAATCCAACAACGCGAGGGATTAACATTGAAACAGGCTGGCCAAGTAGTGCAGCCTCTGCCTCAATGCCACCGACTCCCCAACCGAGGACACCAAGTCCGTTGACCATAGTTGTATGTGAATCTGTTCCAACGACGGTATCTGGATATGCTCGTAGAGTTCCATTCACTTTTCGTGTCATTACAACGCGAGCAAGATATTCAATATTTACTTGGTGAACGATTCCGGTTCCTGGTGGTACCACCTTAAATTCATCAAATGCACCTTGGCCCCAACGCAAGAAACGATAACGCTCGCGATTGCGCTCATAATCAATATCTGTATTTTTCTCAAAGGCATCTTTGGTTCCATAAACATCAGCGATAACTGAGTGATCGATTACAAGCTCAGCTGGAGCTAATGGGTTTACCTTTGAAGGATCTCCGCCAAGTTCAACAATAGCTTCGCGCATTGTTGCAAGATCCACAATGCAAGGAACGCCAGTGAAGTCCTGCATCACCACTCGTGCCGGCGTAAATTGAATTTCGGTATCTGGCTCGATATTTGGATCCCACCCGGCAAGGGCCTTGATGTGGTCGACAGTAATATTTGCGCCATCTTCGGTGCGCAGTAAATTCTCCAGAAGGACTTTCAGGGAGAATGGGAGATTGCTAGCTCCCTCAATCTGCGAGATATCAAAAATCTCATACTCGCCCCCAAGAACTGAGAGTTTCTTGGCGGAACCGAGGGAATTTTTGCTCATCACAGACTCACCTTCATAAAAGTATCTTGATGTCAAGATACCTTATCAGCCGTATAAAGTGCAATAGATTCGATGTGGTGAGTCATGGGAAAGAGATCAAAGGCTCGGATTGATTGCAGGTGATAACCAAATTCACGGAGATATCCGGTATCTCGAGCTAGTGCTGCTGGATCGCATGCAATATAAACAATCGAACGCGGTGACATATCTGCAATCGCAGTGAGTACAGCCTGACCAGCCCCAGTTCGAGGTGGATCTAGCAGTACTACATCAGCAGATTCAAACTGAGAAATCACATGTGCCACATCGCCACGATGAACGGTGACATTTCTATAATCGCGAAAGTTCTGCTGCGCATCACGCGTCGCGCTGGTGCTTGCTTCGACCAAATCAATGTGACCTGTTAATCCAATATCTTTAACGAGCGCTTTTGCAAAAAGCCCTACTCCCCCATATAAATCAATAATGTGATCACCCTCATGAACATCTGCATATGCTCGCACAGCGCTTACCAAAGTTGAAGGTGCGTTTAGATTGCTCTGCCAGAATGAACCTTGACTCACTTGAAATTTCAAGGAATCTGAATTTGTGGCAACTTCGTAATGTAACGCGCTCTTACCTTCGATGATGCTAGCAGCAGGGTTCTTCTCCATTCGGTTACTGCGAATGGGTGCAAGTGAAACTGTTCGCTCTCCTTGCGTGGATAGCGCAACTTCTACTCGGGAATTTGGAGCGATGCTCTCGCGTGCAATCGTATCGAAGTCAATTTCTGGTATCAGTACCGGGCATTCAGATATTGCAATAACTGAATTTGAGCGCGTCTCCTTAAACCCTAAGTCGCCTCGAGAATTTGTTGTTGCGGCGAAACGAGAACGCCAATGCAACGGAGTGGAAACTTCTTCCACCTCAACATCTATCTCCATCTTGGCAATGCGCGCAAATTGCTCAGCGATTACGGCAGATTTAATCTGTCGCTGGTGAGCATAATCAATATGTTGAAAGTCGCATCCCCCACATCCACCTGGGCGGGCATATTGGCACGGTGCTTGGACTCGGTGAGGACTTGCTTCAACAACTGCTCGCACCTCTGCACGAAAAAAGGATTTTTCAATATCTGTAATCTCGATTTCTACAATCTCACCCGGAATCGCATGGCGAATGAAGATCACAGCCCCTTCATGGCGCGCAATGAAGTGGCCTCCGTGGGCTGCCTTGTCAATCTCGACGGTACAAATTTCGCCGATTCTTAATGATTTTCTACTGGAATCGGTCATAGAGCTAAGAGTAAGGGGGTAAGTTATCCCTATGCACGTTGTCATCATGGGTTGCGGTCGCGTCGGCTCGCTTCTGGCACTTGAACTCGAATCAAATGGCCATACAGTCGCAGTCATTGACCAATCAAAAGAAGCTTTTCGCAGATTAGGTCCAGACTTCAAGGGGCGAACAGTCACAGGTGTTGGTTTTGACCGCGACACCTTGCTCGAAGCAGGTATCGAAGGCGCTGCAGCATTTGCAGCAGTCAGTAATGGAGATAATTCAAATATTTTGGCTGCTCGCGTAGCTCGTGAAAGCTTTGGAGTCACCAATGTTGTTGCTCGCATCTATGACCCAGGGCGAGCAGAAATCTACCAACGACTAGGTATTCCAACAGTCGCAACTGTTCTCTGGGCAGCGGATCAGATTTTGCGTCGATTGACCCCAGAAGGTTCGCGATCTGAGTGGCGCGATGCCAGCGGAACTGTGCAATTAGCCGAGGTGCACCCTCACATCGATTGGTTTGGACTTCCTGTTAAAGAGATTGAGAGGGCTGCTGCTTTAAGAGTTGCATTTCTGACTCGACTAGGTGAAGGACTCATTCCTGATGACGGAACAGTGCTCCAAGATGGAGATCTCATCCATGTGATGTTGCGAGATGACGAACTCAAAAACGTTGAAGCAGTCCTAGCAAGATCACCGGAGGCTTAAGAGATGCGTATCGCTATTGCAGGTGCAGGAAATGTTGGTCGCGCTATTGCTCGCGAGCTTCTTGATAATGGCCATCGTGTTCTTCTTATCGATCGCGATCCCAAGGCTCTGAAGCTTGAATCGGTTCCTGATGCAGAGTGGTTGATGGCAGATGCCTGTGAGATTACCTCTCTCGATAAGGCAAGTCTTAGTGATTGCCAAGTTCTTGTGGCAGCAACTGGAGATGACAAAGTTAATCTTGTGGCTTCGCTACTAGGAAAGACTGAGTACGGAGTTCCTCGCGTTGTTGCACGCGTTAACCATCCGAAGAATGAGTGGCTCTTCGACGAATCATGGGGAGTCGATGTCGCGGTATCGACACCAAGAATTATCGCTGCGCTAGTAGAAGAGGCAGTAAGTGTGGGTGATGTTGTCCGCCTCTTCTCATTTCGTAAAGGCCAAGCAAATCTTGTTGAACTCACTCTTCCTGATACCTCTACCTGTATCGGCAAAACTGTTAATGAAGTAGAGCTCCCTACTGATGCCTCATTGGCTGCAATTGTTCGTGATGGTCGAGTACTCACACCTACTGCGACAGATGTTTTTGTTGCTGGCGATGAGCTTCTCTTTGTTGCTTCAGTAGTTGCTGAAGGACTTATCAAAGATTGCTTTATCGCTCACGAATAATTCTCTTGCAATAGCTAAGTACGCGGTTTGGCAGTGGGCACTGATTTTAAGATAAGCCAAGTTCCGTACCCTGTGGCAAAGAAGAGCGGATAACCCATCAATAGATTGACTGTGCCCAACAAATTAAGTTGATCTGCGAGATAAAGTGGTAACTGGACAACCAGGCGCAGGAAGAACATTCCAACCCAGAGCCAACCAGCAAGAATATAGGCAGCTTTTCGGGCAGGATCTTTACGCCAATGAAGATCCTCGCCGAGAATCGGACCAAGAACCAATCCAAGAATCGGCCAGCCCACCAAATTTGCAATTAAGTACACGGTTCCATACCCCAGGTTGGTAAGCAACTTTGGAATAAATGCATCGATTGCGTTTCCGGAACGATTGGCAAACCATGCAGAGATAAGCACGCCAATGAGTCCGCCAAGTGAGTGTTGCAAAGTCTCTCTCTTGAGCAATCTGATGGTGGTAAGTAGTGCAGAGATTGCTAGAGCTGCGATGAGTGCGGTTCGCAACTCCTTTGTGACATTAAATGTAATCAAGAAAAATACAGTTGGAATTCCAGAATCGATAAGCCCTTTTTTGCCACCGAAGGCTGCCATCACCTTATCTTTATCGTCTGGCTCGATACTCTCTGGCACTCTCTCGTCTGGAGTCATTACGCACGACCTGTTGAGCCGAAACCGCCATCGCCACGAGAAGAACCAGGCAGCGAACTCACTTCAACAAACTCTGCATGCTCTACTTTTTGAAAAACTAATTGCGCAATTCGATCGCCGCGTTTGAAAGTGACTGATTCATGAGCGTCATGGTTGATCATTATGCATTGCAGCTCTCCACGAAATGCAGCATCGACAGTTCCGGGGGCGTTTACCATCGTGACACCATGTTTAATTGCCAAACCAGAACGCGGATGTACAAGAGCGACGTATCCATCGGGCATTGCAATAGCGATACCTGTTGGGACTAACGCTCTTTCGCCAGGTGCGAGCGTGATATCAATACGTGAGTAAATATCCGCGCCCGCGTCGCCACCTTTGGCATAGCGCGGCATCGGAAGCTCGGGATCTAAGCGCGTAATTAAAACCTGTAGTGCGCTCATGGATTGATATTGAATTCTGGATCGACAAAGGCAAGCAGCTCGGGTTTTTCTCGCAGCGCAGCAATGTATTCGGCAGGAGCATTTTCGAGGAAATGTTTCATAGGAACAATTACAAAAAGTGACGCTGCACGCACTGCAATATCCCCATCTGGGCCGTCGAGTCGACCGATAGCTTCTGAATAAACCTTTCGACCAACTTGGCCGGTGATCGATGCAGAAATATAGAGAACACTTCCCATCGGAACTGGGCGCAAAAAGTCTGTTTCGAGCCGGGCGGTAACCGCTGGGGCGCGAAGTAGCCACATTAATTTTCCAAGAGCTTCATCAAAGGCGAGTGATAAGAGACCACCATGTGCGAGCCCAGGTGCTCCTTGATGGTTTTCGGTCACAGTAAATTGCGCAGTGATATCGAGACCCTCGCCGACATGCGCTACAAGATGCAGACCAGTCGGGTGTAACTCACCACATCCAAAGCAATGTTTAAAGTGTGAAGGAATTACAGAGCCAGTTGCAGGTGACTTGGGATGGCGCTCTGGGATCACAGCACCTGCTGGGGGCGTCGTACTGGCTACTCGACTCATGAGGCTACTTTACTTCACTTTCCTTTACTTGACGGTTCTAGCTAACCTTGGTGCATGTCAGCTGCTACTTTTCGAGAGGTCATCCGGCCTCCCCTGTGGCTCATCGCTTTTCTTTATTTCATGCTCTTCTCGCTCGTTCTTGCAATCTGGGCGGCATTCGATAATCGCACCGCCCTAGTGGTAGCACTCATTGCACTTGTAATCGGAGCCATAGTGATTTTTCTAATAAAAGGAGAGATCAATTGTGACGGCAAAGAATTGCGAGTTGGACGCGCTCATATTGATTATGAATATTGCGGAGAAGTAACCGTTCTGAGTCGCACAGAGTTCTTAAGAGCTCGGACCCGCGAAGTAGATCCAGCTGCTCATCTCGCACTTTTCTTCTGGGTCTCTGAAGGAGTGAAGATAGAAGTTAACGACCCACGCGATCCAACACCTTATTGGTTAATCTCAACAAAGCGCGGAACCGATATAAAGCACGCACTCCAGCAATAGCAAAGTTTTTAGTTGCAATCCTTACAGACTGCCTTGGCGCCTTCACCTTTTGCAAGCTGCGTCATGTGATGGATAAGAAAACAGCGTGAACATGTGAACTCATCTACCTGACGGGGAACAACGCGAACTGCTAGTTGCTCTCCAGAGAGATCTGCACCAGGAAGCTCAAGATTTTCGGCTGCCTCTGCTTCATCAACATCGATCTGTCCGGATTGTGCATCAGAGCGCTGCGCCTTGAGTTCTTCGAGAGACTCCTCGTGTAATTCCTCATCGGTCTTACGGGGTGTGTCGTAATCTGTTGCCACTGATCTCACCTCACCTTCATCGATATTCGGCAGGAAACCCCTGCGGGCGAATAGTCGCGCATAAAGCCGCGATTCGATGGATATAACGCTCGGCGTGTCGGGTTTATTCCCTCAGCCTGACTTATTTGCGGCTACGGCGATAGCAATTGCATCAGCTAGAGAGCCATCGACGAATCCCTTGATATGGGTGCCCTCTGCCAGGTGCTCTTCTAGATGAATCTCTCCACTTTCGTGAATTGCATGGACCAAATCTCCGCGGTCATAAGGAATTACCGAATCAATCTCTACTCCAGGATGCGGCAGAGATTTCTCAAGAGCGTGTACTAAGCCTTCAATTCCAAATCCACTCTTTACAGAAATTGCAAAGCTATTTGGCTCGCGGCGCAAGAGATCCATGATGACCTCTGGAGCTGCGATATCGGCTTTGTTAATTGCAATAATCTCCGGAATCTCTCCCCCACCGATCTCTGCAATTACTTCTCGAACAGCTCGTAACTGCTCAAAAGGATCTGCATGAGAACCATCAACAACATGAATGATCAGGTCTGCACCTGAAACTTCTTCGAGCGTTGACTTAAATGCATCAATGAGCTGATGCGGAAGGTGGCGCACAAAACCAACTGTGTCAGAGAGGGTATAGACGCGACCATCCTCTGTAGTTGCCTTTCGTACAGTCGGGTCAAGGGTT
>WLDZ01000171.1 GCA_009704515.1 Actinomycetota bacterium | reverse complement strand
CATGCGATTCTTGAAGCAGACCTTGCAGATTTATCTCAGCACTCAGCAATTTTTGAGCGTGCTGAAGATTTAGCGCCTTTCGTGGCACTCGCACATTGTGCAGCCGTACTACGTCGCCGTGCCAGCGTTGAGGAAGTTACAGAAGAAGATTGGGACTTTCAGATTGATGTTAATTTGAAGGCCACCTTCTTCCTTAATCGAGCTGCATATCTTGCACTCAAGGGACATAAGCGCCAGGGCTCAATCGTTAACTTTGCATCACAAGGCTGGTGGACTGGCGGATTCGGTGGATCTGTCGTCTATGCAGCAAGCAAAGGTGGCATCGTCTCAATGACTCGTGGCCTTGCACGTTCGTTTGCACCTGCTGGTGTTCGCGTCAATGCCGTATCTCCTGGCGGTGTCGAAACTCCTATGTTGCGTGATGGCCAATCTGATGAAGCAATGAAGAGTTTCATCTCAATGATTCCAATGGGCCGTACTGCAGAACCCGCAGAGATGACCGGTGCTGTTCTCTTTCTAGCATCTGCTGCCTCAAGCTATATGACCGGAACAGTGTTAAATGTTTCTGGTGGACAGTTGATGTATTAATTCTTAAGCAAAAACAGTTGATAGCAAGATAATTCCAGTACTCGCAAGGACCGCGCTGACAATCACATTGGCTGCTGGTCTTTTGCGTTGAGAGATAGTCTCCATGATCAGAATCCAAATTGGAACAGTTGCAAGGGTGCTCTGCACAAGGATTGCACTACCTGTAGTCAGTGCTGCAACAGTTAAAATCCAGCCTAAACCCATAAAGATTGAACGGCGAGAGAGCGCAAAATAGTCGCTTACGGTAAATCCCTTCGGCGGATAGAGCGCGACAAAGAGAGATCCTGCAACAAACTGCTGTATCAGAAGAATCTGAACTAGCTCCATATCGTTAGAGAGCTGAAGTGAAATCAAGATTGTTGTAAGGCCAGTACATAATCCGATTGCGCCTAGGAGTGCAAATGACGCCAGAGAAGATGTTGATTCAACGGCAGTTCGCAATGGGATCAGCGCTGCAAAAATAATGACTAGAACCAATGCTACTTGTACTACCGTTACTGAACTTTGCAAAAGAAGCGGAGAAAGAATTAAGACAGCGCCAGGGCTTAATGATGCACCAACACCCGCTGCAGATGCTGAGCTTCGAGAAACAATAAGAAAAATCAAATAAGCACCTAAAGCGGTTGTGAATCCCCCAAGTGTGGCGCGTGCAACATCGCCGATATCCATGGGATTCCATATGGGGATAAAGAAAGAAGCTAGTGCGATCACAACTGCGTTGAGATAAAAGAGAACACCCACTGAAGAAAATCCTGGAAGTCGAATCGTTACGGATTTTGTAAGAAAAGTTCCAAGAGCAATCGATAGCGCAGATCCGAGTGCAAAAATGATTGCCATGTGACAATCTTCCCATATAGGCTAATCAAATGAACGAAGTCGCGACTTTTCTTTCTCCACAATATTATTTAAATCCATATCCAACGCTACGACAGATGCAAGACCAGTCTGGAATAGTTTTTAACAAGCAGATAAATGCTTGGATCATAACTGGATACGATCTTGTCGAAGAAGGCCTACATTCTGATTTACTCAATGCTAGTGAGCGAATGACAGTCGCAGCTTCACATTTTTCAGCAGAAGAGCGAGCTCAATATTCAGAGATAATTACTGTTCTCAATAACTGGATAGTCTTTCAAGATCCACCAAATCACACACGACTTCGTCGTTTAATTAGTAAGTCTTTTACTCCACGTACAGTCGCAGCACTCGAGCCAGAAATCGAGGTTCTAGTCAATGATCTCCTCAATGAAGCACAGAAAAATGAGAGCTTTGATCTAGTAAGCCAATTCTCATTTCATCTTCCAGCAGCAGTAATCTGTTTGCTTTTAGGGATTCCACTCGAAATGAAGGGTGATCTCAAGCGTTGGGCAGATGGAGTTGCTGGCTTCAGTGCAAACGCACGCGTGACTTCAGAGCAAGCCGCACATGCAAATGCCATGGCAATCGAAGCAAAGGAATACCTATTCTCGTTGTTTGCTGAGATTCGTAAAAATCCTGGTGAGAATCTACTTTCAAAGCTTTTACTTGTTGAAGATGAAGCCAATCGATTAACTGATGATGAACTTGTCGGAATGAGCATCCAGCTCTTCTTTGCTGGCTTTGAGACCACAGAAGGACTTATTGGCAATATGGTTTTAGCGCTATCGCGAAACCCCGAAGAGGCAGCAAAACTTCGCAGCAACCCAGATCTCATTGAGAATACCGTTGAGGAAGCACTGCGATATGACTCTTCGATTCTCAAGCAATCTCGAGTCGCATCAGTTGATACAACTATTGGCGGTGAAACAATTAAGAAAGGTGATTACCTTCACTTTATGATTGCTGCGGCTAATCGTGACCCCGTTCGATTCTCAAATCCAGATGCGTTCGAAATTGCGCGAACTGACCAGGGACATCTGAGCTTTGGGCACGGAATTCATTTCTGCATCGGAGCTCCCTTGGCTCGTCTAGAGGCGAAGGTTGCGCTGAAGCAATTGCTGCTACGGCTTTCTACTTTTGAAGTTCTCACACCTCAGATTAGATATGCAGAGATATTTGCTATTCGCAAACCGCTTGAATTGATACTCAAGAACATTTAGAACACTTAAAAGCCCTTTCGTATAAGGGTAATCAAGAGTAGAATTCACCTTAGTTCATCACGTTGTTGAGAGATATTTGGGAGAAAAAAATTGCGTATCGTTAAGATTGAACCAATTCCAGTTGCTTATCCGGAACCAAATGACTTTAACGCGGAGCGCTATCTCTGTCTCGTGAAGATAACAACAGATGAAGGTATTGTCGGTTGGGGTGAATCAATTACCCAATTCAAAGAAGCAAACGCTGCTGTCGCGGCTCTCATCAACGGGTTATCAGAATTTGTAATTGGAAAAGATCCACTTGAGAACGGTGCTATCTGGCGCGCAATTAAAGAGCGTTACTGGTG
>WLDZ01000170.1 GCA_009704515.1 Actinomycetota bacterium | reverse complement strand
GTTGTGAAAGTTCCACTGGCACCAGTAGTTGATGATTCCCATCTAAAGGTACGAGTCAGTCCTGCTGTTGCGCTATCTGCAGCAACATTTACGGTAAATGTCTCTGTCATGCCCACATTAAGTGTGGTGTTGGTTGGTTGGGTAAATGTTGGCTTCAACGCAGTGATGTAGCGAATAACAATAAGTCCGCTACCGCCTTGTGCTCCACCAATATTCCAGTTGTACGGTGCATCGCCACCATTACCAAATGAAGTGAGTTGCGAGAAGCTCCATCCTGTTACTCCATTGCCTGCACCGCCGACACCATATGTGACAGCCTCGCCTGTGATCGATGAAGCAATACCTGCACCTCTCGTCGTTGCAGTACCTGATCCCCCTGCACCACCACCTGTGTGACCAGCCGAACCATTCCATACTGCGCCCGAACCTGCGGTAGCACTAGCCGGGAAGGTTCTTCCATCAATTGTTGCACTGCTACTTAATCCAGGACTTCCCGAGTCATTGGCTTGCCAAAAATTGCTGGCACCACCACCTGCACCACCTGCGGTACCTTGTAATCCATCTTGATTGGTCGCATCGAAGTAACCACCTGCACCACCGCCACCAGCAGATAGCGCAGAAAATGTTGTCGTTGCGCCGCTAAAACCACGAACGCTTGCTCGATCAGAAGTTGGAGATCCTCCGGCGCCGCCGGCACCTACCCTCAGTGAAATCAAACTAGTTGGAGTTACCGGAACTAAACCCGCGAAATAGACACCTCCACCACCACCTGCGCCAGGTGCATCCGTTAGTGCTGTAGTGAAAGCACCAGAGCCACCACCGCCACCACCGACAAGCAAAACTGAGACTGCAGTAATCGAATCAGGTACGCGCCATCCGCCAGCTTTAGTAATCAATGTCCTTGGGATTCGCACTACCGTGTACGGGCCAGATGTTGTTGTGGATGCGACGCTCACCCATTGTGTGCTTAACGGTGTGAAGTTATATCGAGTATCTGAAATTTGGCTTCGCGAAACCGAGAGTGTGCTGCCAGGGCCCTCATTAAAATCCCAGTATCCAAATAAGTTAGTGCTACCAAGATTAGGCGCCGCATACATTCCATCAGTTATTTGGGAAAGTGTTCTTGCCTCTGTCCAGATAGTTAACTCATCGACATCACCACTGTAATACTGCTGACCTGACCAGCCACCAACATAAATAGGGGAAGCGGTCGCCCATAAGTTTGGAACTTGCCAAGTCAAATCCCATGTCGAACCGCCCCAAACCCTCACTTGGGCATTATTTATATACATAGATGCCGTTGTGCCCGATCGCACTACCGCGAGGTGGGTCCACGAATCATAATTTATTCTTTGCGAACCTTGAAACGAAGCCCAATTTCCTGCTGCGTTTCTAAAGCTCACATACCAATAACCATCAATGCAAAGCATCACGAACGCATCAGAGCCAAAGACTGTTTTCTGTGTTCCTGAACAAGCAGAGGTTGGTTTAACCCATGCTTCCCAAGTCTGATCGCCAGTCAAAGTAAATGTCCCAGATGTGCTGAGATTTGCTGCACCTGTAAAAGTGAGAGCGGTATCAGTCTCTGACGAATCCGCCAATACTTGAATTGTCACGGCACGAAAACCTGTGACTCCATCCGTGTCAGTAACGGTCACAGTTTCTTGATATGTGCCAACTGAAAGCGCTTCAGAAACAGTGAGCACTCCATTTGATGGATTGATCGATATACCCTCGCGTACCTGACTCATACGAAAAGTATTGGTGCCATTTGTTCCAGAGACAGTAAAACCGTTTCCTGCAGTTAAGCTAGATTGGCGCAGAAAAGTAATTCGAAGATTGTTTCCGGTGAAGGATGCGGTGCCTGAATTACGGATATACATCTCAAAAGGGATGTTGATCGATGAAATCTGTACTCCAGAGATTCCATTCTGTGTCGCGCAACACTGGTTAATTGAACCTGTTGTTATAGAACTATAACCCTGGCGATCGATTCCGATTCCAGATGTTCCGTCGCTGCTTCCCTCTTGACCAGGGCTATTTTCATTCCATCCAAAACCAAATCGAGCTCTATCGCGGTTTCCACCAGAGGAGCCGTAATTTATTCCAAAAAACCGAATTTGAGTTTGAGAATAAAAAAGGCCGTTACCGATTGCGGAATAAGGTACCTCTGATGCGTTATAGGTCGCCTCTACTTGGCGGAAGGCACATCGGTTCGCTGAAGTGAAGAGATTTGTTAACGTGGTTGCAGAATTGACACAACTTGGGGTTGCCGTTGGTCCGCCACTAATTGGAACGTTCCATGAATCGCCACCCCATCCGGCAGGATTACCGTTCGCCGCACTCGCGTTGTATGCAGCCCAAGGTCGCATTGCGGTTGTAGTTTCAATCCAGTTAAAACCATATGCAGTGCTATTTATTGGTGATTGTGTAGTCGCTGCTACTGCACCACCTGCATAGGTTGTTTGCTCTGGGAAGATAGCCATAATCTGATTGGTTTTGTTAAATCCATAAACGCCATACTTGGCATCAATATCACGATTTGTATCGCCATCTTTCCAGCGCTCAGGATATGTTGGGTTAAGGGTCGTTGTATTTGTCCAGAGTGCATCGCCATAATCAAATTCCGATGCAGACTTTTTGCCCTTCATCGCCAACATCCAACCGCCGCCGCGGAAAGCTGAGTTCATGATGCTATAGGTCAAGGTTGGAGTGCCATTAACCATAATCCAATACATGCCATCCATATTGGTATTTGTGGCTAACTTAATCTCATAAGCAGATCCAGCAGCGCATCTTTCGGCGAGACCCAGCGGGCAGGTGCCAGCAAAGACCGATGGATCGGTCGCAAGAAATTCAGTAGGGATTGCGATTTGAGTCCGTCCGCTATATTCCCAATCTAAAATACTGGCGGCGCCAACGTCCTTTTCGTGATGCCAATACTCGATGCGATAAATCTCACCAGCAACCATAGATACGGTTCCGCTGGCGTTAAAGCTATTTGCGGCAGC
>WLDZ01000017.1 GCA_009704515.1 Actinomycetota bacterium | reverse complement strand
TGTTCGCCGGTATTGACATCTATTTTGTGACGAATCTTTGTGATGATTGCGGGGGTTGTAGTGGCTCCGCTGACTAGGAGGTAGGAACGGCTATGAATAAGTGGATCTTCATTTAGCCAGACAACATGTGCAGCCAAGCGATCAGATGCCACTAAGTCACTTGCCGACTTCGCGATGATATCTCCACGGGTTGCATCAACTTCGGGGACAAGTACGAGCGTGACAGCAGAGTCAGTCTCAGCCTTCTTGATCTCATTTTCAAAGGTGACAATCGAGCCGATAGTTGCCTTTTGGTTACTTGGAAAGATTGTTACTTCATCGCCTTGAGAGAAGGTTCCGCGGCGAACCGTGCCGGATACTCCGCGGAAATTCTCAGCGCGGGCAATCATCTGGATACGCATTAACCCTTGAGCATCTGGATCAACTGGCTTCTGCCAGTTCTGAATAGCATCCTGCAATGTAGGGCCTGAATACCAAGGCATATTTGTACTTGGGTAAACAACATTGTCACCCGCCAGGGCGCTTAATGGAATTATCTGGAAATCTTTAATCTCTAGGCGTGCTACCGCCTTTTCGATTTCGGCTGAGATTTCAGCAAATACTTTCTCGCTGTAATCCATCGCATCGAGCTTATTGATAGTAACAATGATGCGAGAGACACCCATAAGCGAACAAATAGTGAGGTGGCGCAGAGTTTGGGTGCGTACTCCACGCATGGCATCGACTAGAACAAGACCAATATCTGCGCGAGACGCAGCAACAACCATATTGCGGGTGTACTGCTCGTGCCCCGGAGCATCACTAATAATCAAACGTTTGCCATCAAGCAAAGTCATCGAACGATAGGCAACATCAATCGTGATTCCTTGTTCGCGCTCAGCCTCTAGCCCATCGGTCAGAAGGCTAAAATCAATTTCACCAGCAGGAATTGTTGAACCAGAGCGACGAACTTTACGGGCCGCTCCAATAGTGTCGTGCGGAACGCTATCGGTTTCAACCAAAAGGCGACCAATGAGAGTTGATTTGCCATCATCAACGCTTCCGCAGGTAAGAAGTCGAACGACTGCAGCTGACATTAGAAGTAGCCCTCCATCTTCTTGCGTTCCATCGAAACTTCATTCTCGCCATCAATGAGTCGGGTTGCACGCTCGCTAAGTTTGACCTGGAGCACTTCTTCCACAATCTCTTCGAGCGTTGTCGCGCTGGAATCAACCGCAGCTGTTAGCGGATAACAACCAAGAGTTCTGAATCGAACCTGCTTCATGACTGGAGTTTCGCCTTCGAGAAGCGGATAACGATCATCATCGATCATAATCATTTGATCACCACGGAAAACAACGGGACGCTCTTTGGCAAAGTAGAGTGGATTTACTTCAATATTTTCTTGCAAGATGTAGTGCCAGATATCTGCCTCAGTCCAATCAGATAGCGGAAATACGCGCATCGTTTGACCTGGTGCAAGGCGAGTGTTGTAGGTATGCCAAAGCTCTGGACGTTGTTCGCGCGGATTCCAGCGGTGGCCAGGATCGCGCACACTAAAGATTCGCTCTTTAGCGCGGCTTTTCTCTTCATCGCGCCTTGATCCACCGATACCCGCATCAAAGCCATATAAATCAAGGGCTTCGCGCAGAGCAACAGTCTTCATTACGCGCGTGTACTCAGAAGCATTGGTATTAAATGGATTGATATTTGCTTCAACTCCAGCTTGATTAGTGTGAACAATCAGTTGGGTATTTGTCTCTTGAGCGATGCGATCTCTGAAGGCAATCATCTCGCGGAATTTCCAGGTGGTATCAATATGAAGCATTGGAAAAGGTATTGGTGATGGGTAGAAAGCTTTACGAGCAAGATGCAAAAGAACCGAGGAATCTTTACCGATTGAGTACATCATTACTGGCTTTTTGAAGCCTGCCGCTGTCTCTCTGAAGATTTCGATTGATTCGTCTTCGAGCTCTTTTAATATCCGTGCTATGACGTTCATATCGCTACCTTTGTAAAATTGAAGTCGGAATGCCTTTTACCTAATGAGTGTAGAAAATCATCTTGAACTTTATTTGAGCGATCTTGCTTAATGGTTGTTGGTGCGAGCGGTAATTTGTCCCAATCACTAAATCCATCAAATGCGGCAAATCTTTGTATTTCTCTTACTTTGTCGGGATTGTGCAGATCATCAAAATCGATATCAAGTGTCTTGCATCCTGCCTTAGCTGCAACTTTTACATAACGCTCATAAAAGGCGGTGAAATTTACGACAAAACGCTCAAACTCAATCGGATCTAAATGAATGACCAAATCTGAGGATGGAGCGGTATGCCACTTACCCGATGCGTTAGCTTTTTTATGAGAGACAAAACGATCAAGGTGGTTACGGCGAAGGAAGATGATGTGTGGCTTGAATTCAGAAATCAGGGATTGTAAGAGTGGATCAGAAAGATGTTGCGGGAAAATCTTAATTACATGGATGCCAGGAATCTTTGAGATTGCCGAAAGTGTTTTTCGTGCATCTAAGGAAGTAGTCTCAAACTTGTCGTACTTCCATGAAGTGCGCTGCGCTTTTAAATTAAGGCTATAGCGGAATGAGAAGAATGGGTAGAAACGATTGATTCGCTCAATGTTCTTATGCCAAGCATTAAAAATAAAGAATTCGCCGTAGTACTTAAAGCCAACTTCATCATTGGATAAAAGACTGCCAATGGCATGTGTTCCAGAGCGCGGGAAAGAGAGTACGAAAACGATCTTAGATTTGACTGGTTTTGGCTTGCGCAGGAACTTAGCGACAAGATAAGGGTAGAGCGCCTTGATATTGAGTGCCAATTTTTTAATTGACGCGAGCTTATTCTTGGCGACCATTTTCGAATCTTATCAGCCGAGGATTTGAAGCTTGGTACTCTTACGCTATGTCATCGCCGGCAATTGTGAGCTTCAGTAAATTCACGAGTTTTTCACAAGAATTAGCGGCTCTTGAATCTATTCGTGAGAGCCGCCGCTCACAAATCACCAAATATCCAAAAGTTTCAGTACTCGTTTCCACTTTGCGATCAGATGATTTAACGGCACTTCTCAAACAACTTTATACACAGAGCCTTCCCAGTTTTGAATTGATCCTAGGTTTGCACACTATTGATCTCGTTGCTGAACATAAGGCGCTCATTGCAAAGCTGAAGAAAAGAAATGTCACAACGGTAGTTGAGAAATTTGATTCTACATTTAATTTGGGTTCGATTCTCACAACATTAGCTAAGGATTCGACTGGTGAATTCATTGCAAAGATGGATGACGATGATTACTACGGACCTGAACATCTTCGTGATTTAGTAGATACAGCCGTCGCAACCGATGCAGATGTTGTTGGTAGGGCTATGAACTATGTCTACCTCGAACCTTTACAACTAACAGTTCGCCGCTTTGCGCCGCACGGCACCCAAGCCGTCGAATTATGGAGCGATTGGGTATGTGGGGGAACAATTCTGGCCCGCCGCGACAAGGCAGAAGCTGCAGGTTGGTTCGGAGCAGGCTCGACAGCAGTTGATCGTTTTCTCTTAAGTGGGATTACCAATAACGGCGGAAAGATTTGGCGAACTTTTGGTGCGGGTTATATTTATCGCCGAACATTTACTTTCCATACCTATGTAACTAACTATTCCAAGTACCTTAATGGCGCAAATGAACAAGTTGTTGGCCTGTGGGATCATCCAATTTTTGGGGAGGTCAAAACTTCATGAGCACCCCATTTAGATTTGAAAGACCAGAAAATCTTGAAATCCTTGCGAGACCAAAATTAACGGTTGCAATTGTTATTGCTTGCCGTGGAGGGCAAGAGAAGCTTGATTTAGTGCTGGCTTCGCTTGCGCAACAGAGCTATCCAGCATCTTTAACAAAGCTCTACATTATCGATGACGGTAGTGAACCGCCAATAAAGCTTCCCAAAATTCGCCCAAAGCGGTCTCAAGTAATTCAATTTAAAAATAAGAGTGGACATTGGGGAAAGACCGCAGCTACTAATGGCTCGCTTTCTAAGGTAAAAGAAGATGTTATTTGGTTTGTCGATGGAGATATGGTCTTTGACCCAGATCATCTGGCGCACCACATGAAATGGCATCACGAAAGTGATGATTATGTTGTTCTCGGTTGGAAACGTTTTGTAGCGCAGTGGGACTACACACCACAAGCGCTGAGCAAGGCTCTTGCTGCAGGTAAGTTTATGGATTTACATGAGCAGAGCTGGGGAAAAGAGTTATGGGAGGCGCGCATTGAGCGCACCAAAGAGTTAACTCGACCAGGTGTTGAAGGCTATAGATCATTAGTCGGTGCGACTTTTTCTATGCGGAATACACAGTGGAAGCGAGTTGGTGGTTACAACCCCCAACTAATTACTGGCGAAGATGTAGAACTAGGCTGGCGCGTATTTACATCTGGATTGCGTTTGGTTCCAGATCGCCAAGCTCATTCGTGGCACTTGGGTTACAGCACTGTTGAAGAGAATAAAGAGATTATTCATCGTCATAATGATCCAACTTTGGCGCAGTTTATTCCTCAGATGCACACGATTCGTGCCAGGCAGAATTTCGATTGGAAAGTTGCAACATACCAATTGTTAGTTGATGTGCGTAACTCTAACCTCAGTAAATTACTCAATCAAATAGATCAATTGGTTGGGCTCGTTGGAACTAGTGTCGAGATCAAACTCTTAGCTCCATGGGTGACACTGCAAGAGAGATATTCACCAGTTGCTGATGATTTCGCTGATATTCGAGAAATTTACAATTGGGTAAAAGGTGATTCAAAGTTTGGTTTTATTGATATCGATTCAAATGCAGAACTAACCATCGATTACTTATTATCTCTCTTCGCTCATAGCCCAACCCCGTACTATTTATTTACTGATGGAGATTTTGCAATAAATCTCAAAGATTTGGTCGATTCACTTCTAATTAGCGAAGAAGGCTTGCTGGGTGTCGCTAGCAAAGATGATCGCAGGGCGTTTGCACTCTTTGCGCCTGCGCTTGCTCGCGCAGCGCGCACTAAAGGAAATCTCTACAAAAATATCTCATCCCAATGGGGAGTTCGTTGGATCACCGAGGAGAGATTCCTCGAGCTCAATCAAGGTAAGAAGAGCCGAGTAAAGCGATTTGGGCGATATTTAAAGCGCGAAGGAAAGAAAGTTAATTCACCTCGCCAGCTGCTTATTTTTATAAAGAAGCTAGTTAGCCTTGTTCTACGAAAAGTCTTAAAGAGTGGCTAAACCAACGATTGTTCTCGCCACCAGCAATGGAATCGGCATGGGTCATCTGGCGCGAGCAACAGCAGTTGCGCTGGAGATGAAAGGTTTAGCTAATCCAATAATTGTTTCAGTTGCGGGTGGTATAGCTGAGTTACCTGCAGCAACAGGAATCCGTTGTGAATATATTCCAGGGAAAAATCGTGGATGGATTAAGCGCAATCTCTGGGATTCTTATCTGCAAGCACGCTTATTAGCGGTAGCAGAAGAAACTGGTGCAACCGTTATTTCATTTGATGGAGTAGTGCCGTATCCAGGATTTATCGCAACAAAGATTGCGAATCCGAATATGCAATTGATTTGGGTACGACGCGGTCTTTGGCAGAAGAATGCCCTTCGTTTTGCACTACCGTTTCAATCACGTTTAGTTGATCGAGTTATTGAACCTGGCGATGTGGCGAGAAGTTTTGATAAAGGACCGACATCGCGACGTAAAGATGCACATCTGACATCACCAGTCTCACTATTCAGCACTGATCGTGCCAAGAGCCGAAGTGAAGCGCGTTCGCTTCTTGGTTTAGATCAAACTAAGCCAGCAGTACTTGTGCAGCTTGGTACAGGTGATGGCGACATGAACGAGAAGATGCGTGCCGCTCTCACCGGATTATTGGGTTGGAGAGATTTACAGGTGGTCTTGACCAAAAATCCAGTAGATGAAAACGGTAATTCACTTGTTCCAGAAGGACTGAATGTAAAGGTGGTTCGATACTTCCCACTTGCCGATCTGCTCTATGCCTTTGACGCTGCGATTGCAGCGACTGGATACAACAGCGTTCATGAACTATTACCGGCTGCAATCCCAACAGTGTTTATCTCAAATATCCGCGGTACAGATGATCAAGATACGCGAGCTCGTTGGTGCCACGAAAACGGATACGCATTACGCGCTAATCACGCTGATTTGGCTCACATCACTCATACCGTTTCGCAGTTGATTGATGAATCTGTGAGAGCGCGTTTACATAGTCAATGTGCTGCACTTGGAGATACCTCTGGTGGTTCAGAGATTGCACAGATACTTATCGATATTGCATCAAACCCAAGCAATCAAGTTGAGCCGCTAGTTCGCCGAATTTTAAGAAGTATTGCAGTCATTTCACTTCGCCAAGCTACATATCTCTACCGAAAAATTCGTCCGCAGAAAATATCTCACATAGTCAGCAAAGATGAAGTTCTTTATAGCTCTGAAACCGAAGTTGAATTTCTCAGGAGCGCAATAAAAGGCAACCGCCACTTCGAGCAGCTAATTGAAGATAGCTCTAAGAATTATCTCGAAGTGCGTCGTAAAATCGGGAATCGTTTCCACAACAACTAATTTACACAATAATTAATTTTGAGTAAGAAAGACTCGATCTACAATCAAATCAATAATCGCGTGCCAAGCCTCAGGATCCATGCGATCGTCTACGAAGTCATCAACAATCTTTCCTAGGGTGTAAGCCTGCACTAAAACAGCACAAGCGCGTGCATCGAAATCAGATGAGAAGAGTCCTTTATTTCGCGCCTCTTCAATTAAATCGATCAGAGCATTTGTCAGTCGAGCCTGTTCGGCTGCAAGGGCTTTTGCAAATCGTGGACTGTGTTCGGCGTTAGCGATGGCTCGTGCACGCGCAAAACGAGTTGATGCAATTGCGGGATCTTGAGTTAAACGAGTTACTTTCTTTAAACCAACAAGCAAGTCTTCACGAGTCTTTGCGGCAGATATGAGTTTGATAAGAATCTCAATACTTCTATCCACCCATTGCGCATAGCGTTCAACTTGGGCGACTTCCAGTAGCTGACCCAGATCTTCAAAGTGATGGTAAAGGCTTCCCTTTGAAATTCCAGATTTCTCTAGAATCTCATCCACTGCAATCTCATTGGGCAGTTTTTCATCCAAAATCGACACGGTTGTATTGATTAAGTGTGATTTAGTTGGGTGCAGTGAATTCTTCATTTCACTTACTATATATCAGCTAAACTAAAGTATGCGCGCAGAAACATCAGTCCCAATTAATGAAGTCATAGCCACACGCCGTAGCCCTCGTTCTTTCGATTCCTCACACACATTAGCTGAGGCGGATTTACGTGCAGGGCTAGAAGCGGCTCGATGGGCGCCTTCTGCCTTTAACGGCCAACCTTGGCGCTTCTTTACAGGCTTACGCGGTGACTCTGTCTTCTCAGAAATTCTCTCTTCACTCGGAGAATTCAATCAACTGTGGGCGAAAAATTCATCGGCCTTGATTCTGGTTGCATCGACAGTGAAGAAAGCTGATGGCACTGATCATGCCGAATACCTCTTTGATTGCGGACTTGCTGTTGGACAGATGGTCCACGAGCTACATGATCGCGGTCTCATTACTCATCAAATGGCGGGATATAGCAAAGAGCTAGCGCGAACCGCCCTTGGGATTTCAGATGATTTAGTACCAGTGGTTGTGATTGCTGTTGGTAAGCAAGATGCCGCTGAGAAGCTTCCCGAAGCGCTGGCTGCGCGCGAAGTTGCACCTCGCGAGCGATTGCCACTTGATAAGTTAGTTATCAAGGGTCTCTAACCACTCAGTACTAAGTCACCCGCGAATCTGATTCAGTAATCTCTTTGTATCTCTTGCTCATTGTTAAATCGCGCAATCTTTGGAAGCCATCCCATACTTCAACATATGAGGTTGGAAGTGGCGCAATAGCTAAACGAATTACATTCGGTGCTCGGTAATCCGGAATTACATTTTCTAGTTTCCGGAGAGCTATACATATTTGCGCTGCGTCAGGGTGTCCAAGTGAGATATGCCCACCTCGTTCATTTGGATTTCGCGATGTAAGCAAGGTGTATCCAAGGTCTGCCAGCCAAGCATCATATAAATCAATCATCATTTGGGTACCAGTAGCTGCCTTTTGAGCAATTGCTTGGATACCTGCCTCCTCAATCATTTCAAATGCAACTTTTACTGTTCGGATTCCGATAATTGATGGGCTGGCAATTTGAAAACCTCGAATACCTGATGCCTTTTCAAATTCTGGCCCCATTCCAAATTGATTTTCATTTGCAAACCAACCTTGGATTGGTACCTGAAGTTGATTCTGAACGCTCTTATTTACATAGAGCCAAGCGGGTGATCCTGGGCCTGAATTACCATATTTATAAGTACATCCAACTGCGATATCCACACCGTTTGCGTCAAAGTCCATTTCGATTGCACCCGCAGCATGGCTGGCATCCCAGAGCACCATTGCACCAAAGCTTCGCACGAAGTCAGTGATTGATTTGATGTCATTGCGTGCACCCGAACGATATTGAATTACTTGAAAAGTTACGAGTGCAACATCTTCACTCATAAACGGTTTCAGAAGTTCGACGGTGATTCTTTCATTCTCAGCAGTACCCGCTGATTCATTATCGATAAATACTAAATTGAGACCAAGTTGTTTTGCGATTCCAGCAAGTATGTATCTATCGGTTGGGAAATTGGCAGCATCTGTAATTATGGTCTTTCGCCCAGGGCGCGCATTGATTGCTGCAAGACATAACTGATAGAAATTAACCGATGTTGTGTCACAGACGAGAACTTGTCCTGGACCTGCTCCAAGTACAGAGCGCCCCAATAGATCTCCCGCCGGCTGAGCTTCATCTACCCAGTGGCTCCACCCAGTGACAATTTCACGGCCCCACTCTTGTGTGAGAAAGTCATTGACCGCTGTAATCGTCGCATGCGGCATCCGTCCAAGAGAATTTCCATCTAGATAACAGAGATCTGGGTCGGTAATCACAAATCTTTCGCGAAAATGAGCCAGCGAATCACTGCAATCAAGCGCAAGAGCGTATTCGCGGTCGGAAACCTTCATGTGGGAAAGGTACGCTCTCCTACCGTGGCGCGCAATCTTGTTAACATCGAAGAGCTTTCTAAAGCTTTCGATATTCGCCCACTCCTTTCAAAGGTTTCACTTGGTATCTCTGAAGGTGAACGTATCGGAATCGTTGGTCGCAACGGTGCAGGAAAAAGCACACTTATGCGCATCATCTCGGGCGAAGAGCCTGCAGACTCTGGGCGTGTAACAAAATCAAATGACACCAATATCGGTTTCCTTGCGCAAATTGATAAAGCTGACCCCACTGCAACGGTAGGTGAAGTAGTTCTCGGTAATCGCGAGAAACATGAATGGGCTGGTGACTCTCGAATCAGAGAGATTTTTACCGGCCTCTTTGGTGGTTTCGATGATCATCTCTTTGAGCGGAAATTTGGTCAGTTATCTGGTGGAGAAAAACGACGCGTAGGTCTAGCCAAGTTACTTATTGATGATGTGCAACTCGTCTTACTCGATGAACCGACAAACCACCTTGATGTAGAAGGTGTCGCTTGGCTTGCAGAGCACATTAAGAAGCGCACTGATCTTGCCGTTCTTGTGGTGACTCACGATCGTTGGTTTCTTGATGAGATTACAGAACGCACTTGGGAAGTAGTTCAAGGGCGCGTTGAAGAATATGACGGTGGATATTCAGCTTTTGTTTTGGCAAAAGCAGAACGCTCTCGTCAATCTGCCACGATGGAAGCACGACGCAATAACTTGATTCGAAAAGAACTTGCCTGGTTGCGTCGTGGCGCTCCAGCTCGAACCACTAAACCAAAATTTAGAGTTGATGCAGCGAATGAATTGATTTCTGCAGAACCTGCTCCGCGTGATGGTAGTGAGCTTCTTAAGTTTGCACTCAATCGCTTAGGTAAAACCGTTCTTGAAACAAATGATATGCAAGTTAAAGCTGGTGATAAAGAGTTGCTCTCGCATCTGACATGGAACATCGGACCGGGTGATCGCATCGGTGTTGTGGGTGTCAATGGTGCAGGCAAAAGTACTTTGTTGCGGGTTCTCGCCAGCGAATTGGCGCCAGCTGGTGGAAAGCTTGTCACAGGAATAACAGTAAAAATCGCCTTTCTCACGCAGCATCTGGATGAACTAGATCCAACGTGGCGGGTACTTGAGGCGGTTGAAAAGGTTGCGCAGTATGTAGAACTAGGTAAAGGAAAGACGCTATCTGCCTCGCAACTATGCGAGCGGTTAGGTTTTGACCGAGATGGGCAATGGACCCCAGTAGGAGATTTATCTGGGGGAGAGCGTCGCAGATTGCAACTAACCCGACTATTGATGGATGCGCCAAATGTGTTGATGCTCGATGAGCCGACAAATGATTTTGATATTGAAACTCTGACTGAACTTGAAGATCTCTTAGACAGTTACGGTGGAACTCTTCTGGTGGTATCTCACGATAGATATTTTCTGGAGCGCGTTTGTGATCGTTTTGTTGGGCTACTAGGAGACCTTCAGTTACGCGATATGCCTCGCGGAGTAGATGAATACTTAGAATTGCGACGGGCTTCGTTGGCAGGCTCTTCAAGTAACGCTACAAAAGGAAAGAGCTCCAACGCCGCTGAGGAAAGACAACTCAAGAAAGACCTAGCACGAGTCGAGAAGCAATTAGTAAAAATCCGTGCAGAGCTAAGTGAGCTTCAGAGTGAGCAGGAAGAACCAAGTATTGCCGCTGAGAGATTCTTAGAGATAACCGAAAAGATGAAGAAACTCAATGAAGATCTTGATATGCGCGAAGAAGAGTGGTTATCTGTCACTGAAAAGCTAGAATTATAAACATGAAGAGATTGGTCAATCAGCGACTCGATATCCTTGCAGCTATTTCAGGAGTCATGATTGCCCTGCAAGCTCGCGCTAATGGCGAACTTTCTTACCGATTAGATAATGGAGTACAAGCGGCTCTCATATCCTTTGGTTCAGGTCTATTGATTATCGCAATTGTGACAATCTTTTCACCAGCGATCAAAGAGGGTGCCCGAAACTTAAAAGGTGCGGTTAATAGAGGCGAAATCCCTAGGATTACGCTCTTTGCTGGGGCGCTCGGAGGTAGTTTTGTTGCGATTCAAACCCATGTAGTTCCTCTTATCGGAGTAGCACTTTATTCGGTTGCATCGATTGCCGGCCAGACTGCAGCATCACTTGGTGTTGATCGTTTGGGTATCACGGGCGGTGGCAAGAAAATCATTACCTGGCGCAGGGTAGGTGCAGCTTTATTTACTGTAGTTGCTGTCTTCATTTCTGTCTTCGATCGCATCGATAGCTCATCAATTTCAATCTATGCGCTCTTTCTAGCAGGTATTGCAGGTGCAGTTGTAGGCGTTCAGAGAGCGCTTAATGGCCAAATCAATGAGCATTCACATCAAAGCTTTACCACCTCACTATTGAATTTTGCAATGGGCACCTCATTTCTTTCAATACTCCTTCTATCTCTCATCCTTTTTGGTTCCACAGAATTAGTTGCGCTACCAGCAGGGCCTTGGTGGATTTATACAGGTGGAGTAATTGGGGTTATCTATATTGCTTTCACTTCAAAAATTGTTCAACATTTAGGTGTTTTAACTTTCACGCTCTTTAGCGTCGGCGGCAACCTTGTCGGATCACTGCTGATTGATCTTTATTCACCTACCGAAGGTGTGCAAGTCAGCGCATATCTAGTTACAGGAATTGTGATGACTTATCTTGGCGTTATCGTGGGCGGCGTAAATAATTCACAAAGCCGGAAATCACAGAGCCAATAATGAAAAATAAAGCCACTGCATAAGAAATTGTTTGAATTACAGGAATTGAAGCGGCATAGTATCCGGCAATCGAAATGCCACCACCCCAAACGACTGCACCTAGAATATTTGCAGATAGGAATGTGTAGTAATTCATCTTCGAAGCGCCAGCAATTGGCGGTACAAAAGTTCGGACCCAAGGGATAAATCGAGCGGCAATTACTGCCCACCAACCAGTCTTGGCATAGAACGCTTCAGCATGGAGAATCACTTTTCTGATCCGTGGAGATGTGCGTTTATCAAGATAGTTACGCCCAACAACTCTTCCAGTAACAAATCCGACTTGATTACCGAAAAAAGCGGCTAAAACTATTACTAAAACCGTAGCTGAGATATCAATGCCATCGATAGTTGCAGCAACAATCCCAGCGCTTAAGAGAACTGAACTTCCTGGTAGAAAGAATCCAAAAAAGAGGCCCGTCTCGATAAAAATGATTCCACCGACAATTAGGTAGAAAACTAAAGGCGCTAGGGAGGCAAGTTGAGTATCGAAAGATGCCGCGAG
>WLDZ01000169.1 GCA_009704515.1 Actinomycetota bacterium | reverse complement strand
TTTGTATCGGCGTTGGCAGTAATAATATTTTTGAAAAGTTCTGCGCTCTTATTGGGCGAAAAGATTTAATCTCAGATCCCCGTTTTGAATTAAATGTAAATCGTGTAAAGCACGCCAAAATCTTAAAGTCCGAGATTGAGAAGGCTCTTGTAGGTAAAGGCGCAAAGGAATGGGCAGTGCTTCTCGGCCACAATGGAGTCCCTGCGGATCGAGTTGCGCTGCCTGAAGAATTATTTAATGACACGCAGGCAGAGGCAATGAGCGTGCTTCTGCCTTATCCAGATTCTGAATCACAGGTAGCTCGGATTCCAGGTTTACCAATTCGTTTTAATGGCCAGCGCCCGCCAATTCGAAAATCTGCCCCCCATAGAGATCTCCCCGATTCCCAATAAAATTCATATTAAAAGCCCTTCTCAAGCTCTTTTTTTCCCAGTAACTTAAGCGCGTCCCGCTAGGAAGCCGAGAAAGGTCCTTGAAATGTCGAAACAGATTCCAATCATCGATACACACGTCCACTTCTATGACATGACCCACCCTGAGCTCAAGTGGGTTTGGCTTGAAAAAGATTTCATTCACCCAATTCTCGGAAATATCGATGCGCTCAAAGCCAAGCAGTATGTAGTAGAGAATTTCCGCGCTGAGTCACGCTTTGCTGGGGTCGAAGGTGTTGTCCATGTGCAGGCGGCTATCGGATCTCCAAACCCTGTCACTGAAACAGTATGGCTGACAGAGATGAATAAGAAGTCTCCGATTCCAATTCGAATCGTTGCAGATTGCGCTCTTGGCGGTGCTGATGCGATTTCACAACTTGAGCAGCATGCAAAGTCAAAGCTCTTTGTTGGAATCCGTGACTTTAACGCAGAACCGATGTTTGCAAGCAAAGAGATAAATCCAACTTACGAAAAGTCACTCAAGTGGATGGCAAAGAATGACATCCTCTTTGATCTCGATTGCGAATGGATGAACATGGCAGAGGCGCGCAAACTTGCCGAGCGTCACCCAGATCTTCAAATCGTTCTTGAGCATATTGGTTTCCCACGTAAGCGTACCGATGCTTACTTTGAAAATTGGAAGAAGGCAGTTAAGGATCTCTCAAAGGCTAAAAACGTCACAATGAAGATATCTGGCGTAGCTATGACAGATCCGCAATTCTCAAAGAAGTCACTTAAGCCATGGGTTGATACATGTGTCAACGCTTTCGGACCTGACCGCTGCGTCCTTGGTTCAAACTGGCCAATTGATCGTCTCTATAGCTCATACGATGTAATCATGGACCTCTACCGCGAATACATCGAGAAGCTATCAACTTCAGAGCAGAAGAAGATTCTTAATAAGAACGCTTCAAAGCTTTATAAGTTCTAATCCGATAACTTAGTAGATAAGTTTTCAAATTTCCTTGTTGGGTCAAGGCTCTGCATCGCTGCCTTGAATTTTGCTAACTCAGGGAAGGTGCTTACAGCTTCTTCGAAAGTCGTTGTATAGACCTTGCCCCAATGTGGGCGGTAATCAAAGGGTTTTAGCGCGTTTTCAACCTTGGCAATCACCGGATAAATGGCATCTGTTTTCTTCCAGGTGAAGTGAATTGCCAATGTGTCACGCTGATACGAGCCACTGAGAAGTAAGTTATCGGCAGCAATTGTTCGCAGCTCAGTGATCCATAGCAGCGGAGCAATTTCAGCACCTAGCGCTGCAACTGCAGCAAGGGCGGCGTCTGCATCTTTGCGAGCTACAAAGAATTCACTCTGAATCTCTTCTCCCACACTTGGGATGAAATCAAGTTTGAAGTGTGGCAACCTTTCAAACCAGCGACCTGGCTCTCCAAATTGTTCAGTACACGCCTGCGGATCAACACTTGCAATTGGGTGATATTTCTTTGTAGCAGCTAGCGCCCCGCCGATACTTTCAGGGATTCTCTCTTCGTCACGAAACTTGCACCAAAGATTTCCGATCTGTGGGTCAGCCCAATCAGTAAAGTAACTGACGCTATAGGCGCTCGACATTATCTGGTCGAAATTGCCTCTAATTTCTGCGAGCGGAATCTCAGGATAGACAACCTGGCGAATCTGATAACTCTCTTCAATTTTTAATTCGTACTGATAAACAATGGCGCCTAAACCAAGTCCGACGACAAGTGCGTTGAATTCAGAATCTGCAGCGGCAATAGTTTTCAATTTTCCTTCTGCCGTCACAACACTAAGCGAGATAACTTGATTGGCCAGGTTTTGATTCTTTATTCCTGAACCATGTGTACCGGTCGCAATTGAACCCGCGATAGAGATGTGGGGGAGCGATGCAAGATTATGTAGCGCCCATCCTTGCTTATCTAGCACTGGTGCGAGTTCGCCGTATGTCATTCCAGCAGATACTTTCACTGAGCGCTTCACTTCGTTTACCTCAATTACTTGAGGCATTTGAGAGAGATTGATTGCGTAATGATTGGTATTAGCAATTTGATTAAATGAATGAGCCGATCCACGCGCACGAATTTTCGGGTGCGATCGAACCATCTCTTGGAGCTCACTGAGTGATTGCGGCTGAAGGTAAGCCTTCTCGCCAAAATCTATATTCTTGCTCCAGTTCTGCATTGTTACGGCAGAACACCCATGAGATGTTCTAGCGCCAATTGATCAAGAACTTCGTATCCATATCCACGCTTGCCTGCAGCATCAGCATCGAAGACATCATTAGCAAGGTCTTTCCAACTTTCATTTGCAGCCAAAGTTGGCACTTCTAGCCCCGGGATATTTGAGTTCTTCATCGCTTCAATAACTCGTGGGTCACTGCGGAAAGCCTTAGCGCGCTCTTTTAGAATTAAGTACATCCGCATATTTGAAGTTGCTGATGCCCATACCCCTGATTCATCATCTGTGCGCACAGGCTTGTAATCGAAGTGCTTAGGCCCGCTATAGCCGTAACGCTCCAGCAGGTCGACGAGGAAGAAGGCGCTCTTGAGATCGCCGTGGCCAAAAACAAAATCCTGATCGTACTTTGGACCGCGCTGACCATTGAGGTCGATATGGAACAACTTCTTCTGCCATAGAGCTTGGGCTATTCCGTGTACAAAGTTGAGGTTCGCCATCTGTTCGTGGCCAACTTCTG
>WLDZ01000168.1 GCA_009704515.1 Actinomycetota bacterium | reverse complement strand
CGGCGTCGCTCCAGCCTTACATGCATTTTTGAGCACAATTTACGCGTCGAATGAGGATAAGTTTTCTTTTGAGGCGAATACGGAGATAATTAGGCCATGAAGAAGCTAGCTGTAATCTTGCTTGCGCTCTCACTTGTGCGTGTGGGTGTCGCGTACGCCGACACAACAACAGCCCAAAGCGACACTTTTGCGGCGGGCCAAACATCTATCGTTACCGATGCCAATCAAGTTCTCTATTTCTATAAAGGCGCTGACGGTCAAGATGGTCAAGATGGATTAAATGGCGTTGCTGGAGCCGATGGTGCAGATGGAGCCGATGGTGCAGATGGTGCCGATGGCGTCAATGTTGCGACGACATCTTTTACTGGCGCACTTGGCGGATGCACCAACGGCGGTGTTCAAGTTAACGCAGTAGATAACGTTACTTATATATGTAATGGATCGACTGGCACTGGCGTAATTTCTGTTCTCTTCACAGGTAGCCGTGGAACATGCACAAATGGTGGTGTTCAGCTAACCGATAGCACAGGCGCAGTCACCTATGCATGTAATGGTTCTAACGGAGCAAACGGTGCTAACGGCGCTAATGGAACTAACGGAACTAACGGCACAGGTGGAACAGGTAGCGGTGCAACAACAGAGGGACAGGGTGTCTTGTCGATATCCAGTTGCGAATCTGATACAGCCATCACGCTAAACCCAGTGCGCCTCTTCGATGGTGAAGATTTTCACTTTGATCAAATTCAAATGGGTGATGCTAGTTCGACCTTGGGAGATATCGAAGCAACATGTGCTGGCAAACCAGTTTCTTTCTATCTGACAATCGCCACTGGTCGTCCGCTTATCTCATCGGCATATAACGCAGGTGAAATTCTTAAATGCTCTGCAACTATGCCGGCTGCAAATCAATGGCCCGGCGGTTCGCCGTGGCAATTCTCTTTCTTGACGAGTTCTAAATGGCTTGCGCTCTCATCACCTGCAAGTCATGAACTTCGCCTGCGTTGTTATCGCGCAGGCGGTACAGGGGCCGAGATACAACTGAATTCAGTTAACACTGCCGATTACACAAATAGAATCGGTTTTGAAATTGGCAACTAACGAAACCGAGAAATCTTCCCCAAAGGTTTCCAAACTTCCCCTCCCGATCTCTGATTCACCACTGGTAATCGATCTACCCGACGGGCAAAAAATCGTTGTCGGCAAAATGACTCTGGGAAGCGTGATTGAGGTCGCCACTTGGCGTGGTGTAGGTCGTCCAGATAGCAGAACAAGCCGACTGATGCTGGGCATGGGCAGCGGAAATGTTAATGAAGATTCTGATAGTGGCGAGACAAGCCAAAGTCAGGGAGAGAGAAAAGCTCCCGTCAAACCAAAAGGCTTCGCAGGTTTTCTCTTTACGCTGCAGCACTTCGTCAAGAACTTTAACCGTATCAATTGGAGCAGTACCGCAAAAGGGATTCTCTCATCTGTAAATTCGAAGAAGAAAAAGAAATCGGCTAAGCCTGATCAAGTCAATGCTCCGGCACCTGCAACTGCAGTAGACCAGAGTTCTGGAATTAAACCCGCAGTCACAGTGAGTCGAGTCTCTGAGGATGCCGATATTGAAGAGTGGCTCAATAAGATTACGCAGAAAGCAGCCCGTGAAACAACAACTAAGAAGCCAGTAGCAAAATCAACTGGATCGAGCGCGGCAAAGCCAAAAGTAAGCGTTAAAAAAGCTGCCCCTAAGGCAAGTAACGCTCGCAGTTCAAAGAAGTAGTAGGTTAGACTTTGCTCATGAAGAGTAAAGTCATTGCCCTTGTCGCGATTATCGGCGTGCTCTTCGTACTCGGCTTCCGTGTCGCACATCCGCAAGAGGGTTTGCAGAGCGCAATGGGATCGGCAAAATCTAGCCTTGTTGTATATAAAGCATCCGACAAGTATGAGGTTGGTCAAAAAGTCGTTGTCGTTGTTGCAAATAGCGGAAACCAGCTTGGTGTTATCAAGTCAGCAAGTGATGAAGCTGTAGATGTCGACACGCGAGTTGCATTTGTGCGAGTCAATCAAGAGGATGTTGTGGGCAAGATGCTCGTTATTATTCCGTTCTTCGGAACCCTCTTCAATATCGTTGGGCTCTAAAGACTTTCATCTACCTTCAATAATTTTAGGGTGATGCTTTCAGGGTGAAAGAGTAAGGCGCAAAACAATCTGGTTAGGCTTTAACAATCTATTTGCCCCAAGATCTATTTTGGCATCTGCGAAGAAACCTATTCCAGCTTTTTGTATCTCTGCACTGAAAATCAAGGCGCGATAACGTCCATCTTCTTCGCTCTCGCTGTTTGAGCTAAAGCCTCCAACTATCTTGGCAAAGAGCACCTTTGATGATCGCGGTAACTTCTCGGCAGCGATAAAGCCTGCAATATCTTGCTCAATACGAGCTGCATCGAAGCTTTCATAGGCGATGTTAAGGCCCTTCACATAATTTCCACCAGCAATATTTCCTATATTGCCAGTTCCGGTGAGGCCACCGCCGAGAGATGGAACAAAGGAGATTGTTGCCAAAAAGATGACCATCAGCGCCAAGAAGGAGTCAGCAAAGAGCCAACCACCCATTGTGGTGGCATCTTCTTCTTCGCGCCGGCGTGCGAGCTTACGCGCCACGAGACTTCCGCTTCTTCGGTGCATCGTATTCATCGCTAAATGAGAATGAATCTAAAAATGATGAGCTAGTTGCAGGCTTAGGAATTTTCCGTGAGGCTTTCTCTAACACCTTTGAAGCATCTTCTAAGTTATGGGTGGCATTGACCAAACGTGAAATCGAACCAGCGAGAGTAGCGTTCATCGTCACATTGGTAATCTTGCGCTTATCGTGTAATTGAGCGTGAATCTCAAGGGCTAAGGCGATGCGTTCGCGATCCATGGCTGCCTCTTCGGTATCGCGAAGCTTCTCTGCAGTGTAGCCAGCCTGAGATACATAGAGAGTCAGGACGATTACCACCATAATCATTAGGAAGTCGAGACGCGCTACCTCTCCAATCTTCCACTTATCATCAAGGATTCCGTAGCCGTTCTGCCAAAAATCGAGGAAGTTAACTACATCGGCGCCGTTTTCATCAATATATTT
>WLDZ01000167.1 GCA_009704515.1 Actinomycetota bacterium | reverse complement strand
GCATGGCCTACCTGTAGAACAACAGCATCCTCGGTTATCTGCGGTGTGATATTTGGATTTCCATCACGATCGCCGCCAATCCATGTACCGAAAGTGAGCGGGCGTGCAGTAACAGGAAGATCGATATTGATTCGCTTGAGTTCGCGTGCAAAGTCGTTGAGGACTTCAGGAACAGTCTGCTTAGCCAAATCATCGAGGTAGTAAAGAGCGTTCATCGCTTCATCAAGTGGTTCAGGTCGATCAAGTCGAAGTTCATCTGTCTGCCAGAGCAGGTCAACTGTTTCAGCTAAGCGTTCGTTCTTTGACTCACTATTTGGGAGGTCAAGTAAATTCGAAATCTCAGAGAGCTTGCCAAGAATTGAACGCCGCGCCGCTTCAGTTGGGTGTGCAGTAAAGACTGGGCGTACTTGAAGTTCATTGACCCACTTTTGAATATCTTCGTGAGTGAACTCGTGTCCCGATGATGGATTCTTCTGGGCGTCAATGATTTTATCTACAGCTCTTGATAGCCAAGATTTTCCATCGCGTCTCGCTTCGGCAAGAATGCGAGAGCGGTGAACTTGCTCTGCAACATTTGCTAAGTGAAAGAAGGTACTGAAAGCACGCACTAAATCAACTGCTTGATCATCTGAAATCTTTGAAAGAATCACATCGTCGCCACTATCGCGACCAGCTTTGCGAACCGCTTCGACTAAATCAAAGAGATCCTGTCCTTCTTGTCTCACAAGAGATTGACCTAAGAGATCTGCCAAGCGCCGAACATCGCTACGTAATAGCGCATCGTCATTGGCGATAGCCCCAGTAACTGCGCTGGATGCAGTTGATGCGTCGGTCATGGCGCAATTCTCGCACCCGAAAGAGTGAATATGAGACGCTTTATCTCATTATTCGAAATCACCCCTTCGCCACTACTATTGCCATATTCAAGCCCCCTCCTTTAAGGAGCGGGGCCATAACTGCGTTTACTGGCGATTTATGAGAGATAAGGAGCAAGAGATGTATGGATTACTTGCTCAACTTGGCGCGGATATACAGCTTAAAGAGTCACTAGATTCAAACGCAAGAATTGTTGCTCCATCATCTGCCAACGCTTTTCTGATCGCGCTCAAGGCTCAATCCGCACCGGTCCTAGTGGTAACAAGTTCTAGTCGAGGCGCAGAAGATTTAGCCGAAGATCTACGAAGTCTCAGCGCTGATGTTTATGAATTCCCAGCATGGGAAACATTGCCGCATGAGAGATTGAGTCCGCGAAGCGATACTGTTGCAAGAAGAATTCAAACGCTGAGTGCGCTTGCAGTAACACCGAAAGATGCTAACCCGATTGTCGTGGCCCCCATACGAGCTGTGATTCATAGATTTATTGCATCAATTGCCACCGAGCCATTACGAACTCTTGAAATTGGTGACGAACTTTCTTTTACAGAGCTCATCGAGCATTTCTCTGCGCTTTCTTACACACGAACTGATTTAGTTGAAAAGCGTGGCGAGTTTGCAGTACGCGGAGGTATCGTCGATGTTTTCTTGCCGCTAGCAGATTATCCAGTTCGTATTGATTTCTTTGGTGATGAAATCGAAGAACTTCGCTTTTTCGATATTTCAGATCAGCGCACAACAAAGCCAGTGACCGAAAAGCTCACGATTATTCCTTGCCGTGAAATTCTGATGAGCGATGATGTGCGCGCACGAGCTGAAAAACTTAAAGCTCGTTTTCCTGGCGCACTAGAAGTCTTAGAGAAAATTGCACAAGGTATCAGCGTTGAAGGAATGGAATCACTGATTCCGTTTTTAGTAGATGAGCACGAGACAATCTTCAATCGCATGAGTGATAGAACGCAAGTAATCTTTATTGATGAAGAAAGAATTAAGTCTCGAACTGCAGACCTGATTGAAACCAATGGAGAATTCTTAGCGGCATCATGGGCGCAAGCATCAATGGGCGGCGATGCTCCAATGCCGGTGGATAAAGTTACCTATCTCGATTGGGAATCACTCTTTGGCGTTATTGATTCAACGGGCTTAAACCATTTCTCACTCAATTCATTTGGTAGCGACTTAGATAAAAGCACATTCTTTACCGATTTCACCCCGATAGAACCTATGCGGGGCAATGTTGAAAGGCTCTGCCAACTACTAAGTGATGGACTCAACACTCACCAAAGTGTTCTCTTTGCAGCAACAGGTCATGGAATGGCAGAGCGATATGCCGGAATCTTTCGGGATGCAGATCTACCTGTGCAATTAAGTGCAACGCTTGCTACCAAACCTGCCAAGGGTGCGATTCATGTTTTCCAATCAACACTGGCACACGGATTTGCCAGCGAAGATCACGAGCTACTTTTCATAACCGAGCGAGATTTATCGGGCAGTAAAGTCACATCCAAGGATGCGGCTCGCATGCCGTCAAAGAGAAAGCAAGCTATTGATCCGCTAGAGCTTAAAACTGGAGACTTTGTAGTTCATGAGCAACACGGTATTGGTAGATATGTCGAACTAGTTCAACGTACCGTTGCAGGCATAACTCGTGAATATGTAGTTATTGAATACGCATCAGGTAAGCGCAACCAACCTGGCGATCGAATCTTTGTACCAACAGATACGCTCGAACAAGTCAGTAAGTATGTTGGCGGTGAGGCCCCAACAATTCACCGCTTAGGTAGTGGTGAATGGCAGAAAGCAAAGGGTCGCGCACGTAAAGCGGTTCGCCAAATTGCTGGAGAATTGATTCGTCTTTATGCAGCCCGCACTAGCGCACCTGGTTATGCATTTTCGCCAGATACACCATGGCAGCGTGAACTTGAAGATGCTTTCTCATATATCGAAACCCCAGATCAGCTATCAACGATAGAAGATGTAAAGCGAGATATGGAACGCCCTTATCCAATGGATCGAATCATCTGTGGTGATGTTGGCTACGGCAAGACAGAGATCGCTATTCGAGCTGCATTTAAAGCAGTGCAAGATGGAAAACAAGTTGCTGTGCTGGTGCCAACTACTCTTTTGGTCCAACAACATTCCAAAACCTTTGCCGAAAGGTATTCAGGATTTCCAATTAACGTTGCTGGAATCTCACGTTTTAACACCGTGAAAGAGAGCAAGGAAGTACT
>WLDZ01000166.1 GCA_009704515.1 Actinomycetota bacterium | reverse complement strand
GGATTGGCCCCTATTCGTTCGATTAAAAGGAGAAAAGCTCATGGCAGTTGATAAGCCAGATAAAGCGGCAAGTAAGGCCGATGAAAAAGCATCATCTGATCGTCACAAAGCGCTCGATACCGCGCTCGCTCAAATCGAACGACAGTTTGGTAAGGGCGCAGTTATAAAGATGTCCGATAAGCAGGCCCAAGTTATTGAAGTTATCCCAACAGGTTCTGTCGCACTCGATATGGCGCTCGGAATCGGTGGGTTACCACGTGGGCGTATCGTAGAGATCTACGGACCTGAATCTTCAGGTAAGACAACACTTACCCTTCATGCAATCGCAAGTGCACAGAAGCTCGGCGGAATCTGCGCGTTTATCGATGCAGAGCACGCATTCGATGCAGAGTATGCAAAGAAGCTCGGCGTCGATATTGATGCACTTCTCGTTTCACAGCCAGATACCGGAGAGCAAGCTCTTGAGATTATGGATATGTTGGTTCGCTCTGGCGCACTTGATCTCGTAGTCGTTGACTCAGTTGCAGCACTTGTTCCTCGCGCAGAGATTGAAGGCGAAATGGGTGATTCACATATGGGTCTGCAGGCACGTTTGATGTCGCAGGCGCTTCGTAAAATCACTGGTGCTCTTCACCAATCAAAGACAACAGCAATCTTTATCAACCAGCTCCGTGACAAGATCGGTGTCTTCTTCGGTTCACCGGAGACAACAACTGGCGGTAAGGCGCTTAAGTTCTACGCTTCAGTTCGCCTCGATATTCGTCGTATTGAAACCCTCAAGGATGGCGCTGAATCAGTCGGTAACCGTACTCGCGTAAAGGTTGTCAAGAACAAGATGGCTCCACCATTTAAGCAAGCTGAATTCGACATCATCTACGGAACAGGTATCTCCCGTGAAGGTTCACTCCTTGATATGGGTGTTGACCTTGGCATCGTTAAGAAGTCAGGTGCTTGGTATACCTATGATGGAGATCAACTCGGACAGGGTAAAGAGAACTCACGTAACTTCCTTCTCGACAACCCAGATCTTGCCAACGATATCGAATCAAAGATTCGTGCAAGCTTTGTCCCAGTAGAGGTCGATGCAGCTCTCATCGCCGAAATCGATGAAGCCGTTGCAGAGGTTGATTTCTAATCGCTCTTCAATATAAGAAGGTAGAGAGCAGCTCCGACCCTTACGAAACTGCCTATGCAATTGCGCTCAATGCGCTAGTTGCTCGGGCAAAGAGTAAGGGGGAGCTGCTCACTCACCTGAAAGCCCGTGGGGTCGAAGATCAGGTAGCTAACGCCACCATTTTTCGCTTATCAGAGGCTGGCCTTGTAGATGATCTTGAATTTGCAAAGGCGTGGACGCAATCCCGCCATAACCATAAGAAGATTTCAAAGCGAGTAATCGCAACTGAACTGCGCCAAAAAGGCGTTGAGCAGGAACAAATCCTCGAAGCGCTCGAATCAATCGATGATGGCGCCGAATACCAATCCGCCTTTAGTTTGGCAATGAAGAAGTACGCGACGATGTCACGCCTTGAAAGTGATGTGCAGATTCGCAGGATTCAATCGCTCTTGCAGCGTAAAGGTTTTGCTTTTCCTGTTATCACCCAAGTTATTCGCGATCTTGGAATCGGTACTGAATTTAACGACTAGCAACTAACTTTTATTTGGTTTACTTTCCTTGCTTGAGATGCTCAGTCAATCTTTCAGCAGTCGCAACTACAGCTGCAGAATGAAGGCGGCCTGGTTGGCGGCCCAATCTTTCGATTGGCCCTGAAATCGAAACTGCAGCAATTACTTTTCCATTGGGTCCGCGAACAGGTGCTGAGACAGAGGCGATTCCAGCTTCGCGTTCGCCGACGGATTGCGCCCAACCACGTCTGCGATTAGCTGCTAAATGTGCTGCAGTAAAACGCGCACCCTTTAACCCTCGATGGATTTTTTCGGATTCTTCCCATGAGAGTAAAACTTGTGCAGCTGATCCTGCTTGCATTGTTAACCCTGCTCCAAGTGGTACAGAATCACGAAGACCTGATAAACGTTCTGCAACTGCCACGCAGAGTCTGACATCGCCCTGTCGTTTATAAAGTTGCGCAGATTCTCCGGTGGCATCACGCAATGCGGCAAGAGCAGGAGCCGCAGCTGCAATCAATCGATCTTCCCCTGCAGCGAGTGCAAGTTCAGCAGAACGGTGGCCAAGTACAAAGCGACCATTGAGGTCGCGAGAAACAAGGCGGTGATGTTCAAGAGCAACCGCCAAGCGGTGTGCGGTGGGACGTGCGATTCCTGTCACAGCAACTAGCTCGGCAAGCGAGTGTGGGCCTGATTCGAGGGTAGCCAGAATAGAGAGCGCTTTATCAAGTACGCCGACTCCGCTATTCTTCTTGTCCATAGAATGATATTAGCATCTCAATAGATGGGATGACTACTTCACCTAGGATTTATCTTTATTACATCGGAGGCGGTTATGGGTAAAACACTTGCAGAGAAGATTTGGGCGGAACACGTTGTTCGCTCTGCGCAAGGAGAGCCAGACCTGCTCTATATCGATCTCCATTTGATTCATGAAGTGACAAGCCCACAAGCATTTGATGGCTTGCGTCTCGCCGGTCGCACAGTCCGTCGTCCTGATTTAACTATTGCAACCGAAGATCACAATGTTCCAACGCTAGATATTTTAAAGCCGATTGCAGATCCGGTCTCAAAGTTGCAGGTGGATACTCTTCGCAATAACTGTAAAGAGTTTGGTGTTCGCCTCCACTCATTAGGTGATGTCGATCAAGGTGTTGTTCATGTTGTCGGTCCTCAGCTTGGCGTTACCCAGCCTGGTATGACAATCGTTTGCGGCGACTCACATACTTCAACTCATGGAGCTTTTGGAGCAATCGCATTTGGAATCGGAACCTCAGAAGTAGAACATGTTTTAGCAACACAGACACTTTCATCCCGCCGCCCAAAGACGATGGCAATAAATGTCAATGGAGAGTTAAAGCCAGGCGTAACTTCTAAAGACATAATTCTTGCAATCATCGCCAAGATCGGTACAGGTGGAGGACAGGGCTACATTATCGAATACCGCGGAGAGGCTATTCGCAATCTCTCAATGGAAGGCCGTATGACCGTC
>WLDZ01000165.1 GCA_009704515.1 Actinomycetota bacterium | reverse complement strand
TGTCTACAAGAAATGATGGCGGTCTTCGTCTTGTGATCACGCAGCCAATGTTGATGCCATGGCATGGGCTCTTTTCTCAGATCCTCTTGGCTGATCGAGTTCTTATCTATGATGATGTACAGCTTCCAACTGGCGGAGGCTCCGGCCGAAGCTTCATGACGCGCGTGCAAATTAAGACGCCTAATGGAGTGGATTGGCTTTCGATTCCTGTGCAAAGATCCGGCTACTCAAACCAGCGAATTTGCGATGCAAAGGTTTGCAATACTTCTTGGCGCAAACAGCATCTTGCAAAAATTGAAAGAAGTTATTCGAAAGCACCATTTTTCCAAGAAATCTTAAGTAATGTTGTACTCCCGATTTATCAAAACGAATCATCTTATCTTGCTGACTTTTTGATTCAGTCGATGAAAGTTATTGGTGGCGTACTGGGAGTTAAAACTTCATTTGAAAGATCCTCACTTGGAGATTGGGCCAACGAACTCTCTGGCACCGAACGTCTTGTGAAGATTTGCCGTCGGCTTGGCGCAAGCGACTATCTTAGTGGTAACGGCGGGATGAACTATTTAGATTATGAATCTTTCGAGAGGAATAAAATAAGGGTCAAACATTTCTCATATCGCCTGAGGCCATATCAGCAACTCCATCATGGATTCACACCTTACCTTTCAACAATTGACTTACTTTTTTGCGTTGGCCCGCAATTTGCAAGGGACTATTTGGAGACTATCCCAATTTACTGGAGGGATTGGCCCCATAATCTTGATGGCCGTCCAGTACCTTTCTCACCTTAAATCAAGCAAAGATTAAATTTTTTTGGACCTTAAAATGAATTCTTTTGAAACCTTTTTAAAACAACGCAGTGAAAATATAGCTGCCATCAGTGAATCAGCACGCATTTTAGAGATCTCAAATCAGTGGGTTCAAGAGGTTTCTGCTTATAAATATATCTTCAACTATGATTGGTTTGGGCGCCCCATTATCCAAATGGGGAGCGATATGATTGCGGTGCAGGAAGTAATATGGCGAACGAAACCCGATCTTATTATCGAGACAGGAATTGCCCATGGTGGATCACTTATTTATCACGCCTCACTCCTAGCTATGCTCGATCTTTGTGAGGCCGCTGAAAATGGAGGGGCTGTTGATCCACGTAATCCGAGTCGACGGGTTCTCGGTATCGATATAGATATCCGACCTCATAATCGTAAAGCCATTGAAGGACACCCATTTTTTGGATATATCGATATGTTTGAGGGGTCAAGCATTGATTTAGGTATGATTTCCAGAGTGAAAACCTTCGCAAAGAATTTCAGTCGCATCATGCTCGTGCTGGATTCAAATCACACCGAGGCACATGTGCTTGCCGAGCTCGAGGGTTACGCCGACTTAGTTTCGCCCGGCTGCTACTGTATTGTCTTTGACACTGCAATCGAAAACATGCCGGAAGGGCACTACACAGACCGCCCTTGGGGGAAGGGCGATAATCCGCTTTCTGCTTTACGGAAGTATCTACCGTCCCACCCGGAATTTTCTGTTGACCATGAATTTGATGGAAAGATCCTTATTGGAAACGCACCAGGAGGATTTCTTCGCCGTAAAGAGTGAGTATAAATTTGCGGGATATTTAACGATGAAAGACTACGACTTTACTATTGTTGGTGCCGGACTACCAGGGATAGTAGCAGCACTTGTTCTTGCCAACAAAGGTCAGCGCTGTTTATTGCTAGAGACTGCGCCAAATATCGGAGGACTTCTGCGTTCTTACGAGGTCGATGGATATACCTTTGATTTGGGTACCCATTTCGCGAATTTTACTGGCATAGATTACCTTGATGATTTACTTTTTAGCGGCATAGGGGGTGATTGGGAAGAATATCCTTTTCTGGCGGCCGGGAATTTTTGGAATGGAAGGCTTAACGAAGTGAGCGAGAGTCCTGACTTGACTTCGCTCTCAATAGAGGGCCACTATAAATGCTTGGGAGAGATGCTTTCTGCTCCGGGGTGGCATGACCATAGAGACCCCGAAAACGCAAAAGAGCTGCTAATCTCGGAGTACGGTCAAACACTCGTGGATTTATTTTTTGACCCAATTTTTGAGAAGCTTACTGGCAAAAAATCTGACTCCCTAAATCATCGCGCGAATCTACTCTTCAATTTAAAGCGTTTCAGCGTGCTAGATGCCAATGCAACCTTCGAGCTAAAGAAGTCTGAAAAATTTGATTCTCGAGTAGCATTTCATCATCGTAAAGATTTCAAATTTCATAGACCTTGCCTTTATCCGAAGAATGGGGGTATCGGTAATTGGATCGGTCAGCTTGAAAAAAAACTCTATGCAGCTGGTGTCGATGTGCGAACTAATGTACAAATAGAGCGGGTAGACACTCATAATGGAATGGTCAGATCGCTGAGCATCGACGGCAAAGCGATTGAAACTAAAGGCTTGTTTTGGAGCGCTGCAACTGCTACGCTCTGTAAGTTAATGGGAGTAGATGTAGAATTAATAAGGACTGAATTTCGCTCCACCATTCTCGTTGGATTGGTCTTTGATCGTAAATTTTTGTCTGAATGTGACTACATTACAGTACTTGATACAAAACTTACATCATTCCGAGTGACGTTGTACGAAAATTTTCGCGAATCGAAGTTCGGTATGTTTGGGGCTACAGTTGAGTTCATTGTGGCGCCGGATAAAATAGAAAATTGTGATTGGGCGCGAGTTGCTGAGGATGAAATTAGGCAGATGGGGCTTTGTGATATTTATGCCACCCTAATAAGCCAACATGTGAAGGTTATTCCAAATGGATTCCCCGTGCAGTCAAATAAATCAATCGCAACCTTAGGAGAATACGCACGCATGGCCAGAAGTTTTAACAATATCCATTTGATTGGTCGTGCAAGCGGAGAAGGGTGGTTTTTGAATGATCTAATTCGGCAGGCATACTTAACAAGCATTGCTGTTGTGGATCCACAAAATAAATAACATCACTCTTGATTATTCTCTGGTAGGTGAGCTGTCCTTGGCGGCAGATTTTTCTCAACTACGACTGCAGCGCCTATTTAAAATTCTTTTTTTGACAAATTAAACTTACAAAGGGATAAGGGACTACGAAAAAGTAAATTTTTAAGTTTACTTATTTGCTTGCAATAGG
>WLDZ01000164.1 GCA_009704515.1 Actinomycetota bacterium | reverse complement strand
TCACCTGACTCCTTTTCATGGCGTTGCTCATGTTGGTTATATCCCTCGTGGAAAAATCACTGGACTCTCCAAAGTAGCGCGCCTGGTCGATCTCTATTCACGTAGGCCACAAGTGCAAGAACGCCTTACAACTCAGATAGCTGATGCAATGGTTGAAATTCTCAACCCTCTCGGAGTAATCGTAATTATTGATTGCGAACATCTCTGCATGTCTATGAGAGGCGTACGCAAATCTCAAGCTCGTACAACAACCTCTGCGGTTCGTGGTGCCTTGCGCGATGCAACTACTCGCGCCGAAGCAATTAGCCTTATAACAAATCGGTAATCACTATGTTGGTAATGGGAATTCTCAATGTAACACCTGATTCCTTTGCTGATGGCGGTAAGCATTACACCTTTGAGCATGCCATGGCACATGGTTTGTCAATGATTGATGATGGCGTAGATATCATTGATGTTGGAGGCGAATCAACGCGACCAGGTGCAGAACGAGTTAGCGAAGAGGAAGAAGAGCGCAGAGTTATCCCTGTAATTGCCGGATTAGCAGGTCGCGGAGTTGAAATAAGCGTAGATACGATGCGTGCCGCTATCGCAAAAAAAGCCGTCGCAGCTGGGGCAACAATTGTCAATGATGTCAGTGGGGGACAAGCAGATCCACTAATGTTTTCAACGGTTGCTCAATTGAATTGCAAGTACACCTTGATGCATTGGCGCGGTCACTCAAAAGATATGAACTCACAAGCCCAGTATGGTGATGTTATGACCGAGGTCATCGAAGAGATTTCAATACAACTCGATAAGGCGCTTGCTGCTGGAATCTCACGCGAAAACATTATTTTAGATCCAGGGCTAGGTTTTGCTAAGGCTCCTGAACACAATTGGGAGATACTCAACAGAATAGATGAGTTTATTTCGCTCGGTTACCCGGTCCTTATCGGGCATTCGCGAAAGCGATTTATCGGAGGAGATACTCCTGATGATAGAGAAGCAGGTACGCTCGCCATCTCAAAATCTCTTGTCGGAAAAGGTATCTGGGCAGTACGCGTCCATAGCGTTGCCCCACATGTGGAATTGGTGAAGCAATGAGCGATTTAATTTCAATAAAGGGCATTAAGGGATTTGGTTATCACGGAGTATTTGACTTCGAAAAACGCGATGGACAAGATTTTTTTGTGGATATAGAAATTTCACTTAACCTTCGAGAAGCTAGCAAGAGCGATAGCCTGCAAGACTCAATCGATTATGGGTTACTAACTTCGATTGCTCTTGAAGAGATTGAAGGAGAGCCGGTTAATTTGATTGAGCGCCTTGCCGGCAAAATTGCAGATCGAATCTTGTTGCAATTTACTCAGGCTATTTCTGTATCCGTAACTGTGCATAAGCCTTCTGCCCCAGTCAGCGAAGTTGTCACTGATATCGCTGTCACTATCATTCGCCCATGAAAGCTGTAATCGCGTTGGGTGCCAATATTGGAGACCCGAAAGAACAAATGGCTATTGCTATTGCGCTGTTGCGTGAATCGTTAGATGTAATCGCTATTTCTACAGTGATTTCAACTGCGCCAGTCGGCGGTCCAGCACAACCAGATTATTTAAATGCAGTCTGTATTGCAGAAAGTGATTTGCCAGCGGCCGATTTGCTCGCCCTCCTGCATGGAATTGAAAAGAGCTTAGGTCGAGTGCGAGAAGAAAAATGGGGTCCGCGGACAATTGATCTAGACCTTATTCAATACGGAACGATTCTCAGCTCAGCTGATGAGCTGACTTTGCCCCATCCAAGAGCCCATGAACGCCGCTTTGTTTTAGAGCCATGGTATGAAATTGAGCCTGATGCAATCCTGCTGACGCATGGCAAAATTTCTGAACTTTTGGCACAACTTCCATAGAGCTTTAGACTTAAGACCTTGCAAGCCCGGTACCTGAAAGGACTGGAGCCATGAAGATAGTTACAAGCGCTCAAGACCTTCCTTTAGGCTGCGCATTTATTCCAACTATGGGTGCCCTCCATGATGGTCATGGTTCTTTATTTACAATCGGGAAATCACTTTCGAAAGATGTTGTCGCAAGTATCTTTATTAATCCTTTGCAATTTGAGAAGAGCGAAGATTTAGAGAAATACCCTCGTACTCCTGATCGCGATATTGATTTAGCTGAGAAATTTGGAGTAACCCATCTCTGGTTACCAACACAGCAAGAAATTTACCCAAAAGATTACAAGACTCTAAGCGCAGGAAGTTTAGGAAATGTTTACGAAGGCGCCTCTCGTCCTGGACATTTTGATGGAGTTGTAACTGTAGTGAGCAGATTGTTTGATCTTGTAAAACCAAAATTTGCGATTTTTGGAGAGAAAGATTTTCAGCAGCTTGCCGTTATTCGCTCGATTGCAGATTCAGTAGAGATTATCTCCGCGCCAACAATCCGCGAAAGTGATGGATTAGCGATGTCATCTCGTAATGCTCGGTTAACTCCTGAAGATAGAGAAGCCGCATCGATAATCTACAAGGCGTTGCAGAGTGGCAAATCTCTCGAAGAGATGCGTGAGATTCTGGCTGGCGAACCACTCTTTACCCTCGATTATCTCGAAGCAATCGATGAGCGCACCTTTGCTGCTCCTACAGATACGAGCGTTAATGTGCGAGTGATCGTTGCTGGCTGGATAAATCAGGTGCGATTGATTGACAATATGCCAGTGAGAATCGAGAGCCTGAAATGAAGTTACTTGCACCTGCGCCAGGGTGGACAGCTCAAGCTGATGTAATTGTTGTTGGCTCTGGTATTGCGGGCTTAACCACTGCATTGCAATGTCGCACATATGGATTATCGGTTCTCTTAGTCACAAAAGCACGCGTCGATGAAGGCTCTACTAAATGGGCTCAGGGCGGAATTGCAGCCGCATTGGGAGATGGAGATTCTCCTGATGATCACTTACGAGATACGCTCGAAGCTGGTGCAGGTCTCTGTGATGTTGATGCGGTTCGCGTTCTGGTTACCGAAGGACCAGAAGCGGTTCGCAAACTTATCGAACGCGGCGCAATCTTTGATAGAGAAGATTCTGGTGAGATTTCACTTACTCGCGAAGGCGGCCATCACCGCAATCGAATTATCCATGCCGGTGGTGATGCAACTGGTGCTGAAGTATCCCGCGCACTATTAGCCGCAGTCAC
>WLDZ01000163.1 GCA_009704515.1 Actinomycetota bacterium | reverse complement strand
TGGAATGCTCATTGATAATCTCTTCGGAGTGTTCTTTGGTTGGTTCTGCCTTGGTCTCGGAGTGAGCGCAGTGATCCCGCTTCTTATGAGTCTGGCAGGAGATATTGTGAGCGAAAGATATGAGGGAACCATCGCCCCTTCAGAAGCGGTTGCGATGGTTGCAGGTATCTCATACCTAGCTTTCCTTGCCGCACCACCAGTGATTGGTTTTCTCTCGGATGCAATCACCCTGCGGTTGGCAATTCTCGTCCCAGCAGCCTTAGCAATCATGATGGCTGTTGGCGCGCTCTTAGCACCGTTGAATACCAACAAGAAGTAAAAAACTAAATTTAGATCTTTGCGCCAGCTTTTACTTGTGGTTTTGGGGTTCTCATACGGCGCATCTGAGTAGAGCGTAACCATCCATACATTCCAAGACCTTTTACAGGGGTATCAGGAAAGCGAGCAGTTACGGCCTTGCGAATCTTGCGAGTAAGAATAAATCCATCAAGAACCGAAACGATCAGTACAGAGTACATAACACCAATTGAGAGAAGTTGAGTAATTGGAATTCCTTTATTGTCACCGACTGTCGCAGACGTTGGGATAAGAGTTAAGAGAAGTACGATGAAGATAATTGGCAAGAAGTATTCACCGATTGAGCGACGAGCATCGATGTAATCGCGTACAAATCTACGGGCTGGACCACGATCTCGAGCAGGGAGCGCACTTTCTTCTCCGCGCATATACGCCTCACGAGCTGCCAAGCGAGCTACACGAGTTTCTTCGCGAAGACGCTTCTTCTCAAGCTTAGTTACTACCGGCGCGAGAGTGTGACGCTTTGGTTGGGCATCTTTACGGCGTGGGGTCGGACGGCCTTTTTTCGAATCGGTCATGGCGCGATTATAGGGCGAGCATTTGCTCTAATGCGAGTTTTGCATAACGAGTGGTCTCGTCATCGACCTTAATCACGTTAACTACGTGACCTGCGACAAGAGATTCCATCGCCCAGACTAAATGGGGGAGGTCAATACGATTCATAGTTGAGCAGTAACAGACGGTGCGATCGAGAAAGAAAACATCTTTATCGGGGTTAGCTGCAGCTAAACGCCCAACAAGATTGAGTTCAGTGCCTACCGCCCACTTGCTTCCTGCAGGAGATCCCGAAACAACTTGAATAATCTTTTCAGTACTACCGACAACATCAGCGGCTTGAACAACTTCGTGTTGGCATTCGGGATGAACAATTATCTTGATATCTGGAACTTTGCTGCGGTACTCATCAATCGAACTTTTTGTAAATCGACCGTGCACAGAACAGTGACCACGCCAAAGAATTACAGTGGCTGCTCGAATCTCATCTTCGGTCAGACCACCCATTGGTTTCCAGGGATTCCACACGACGCAGTCGTCTTCTGTTAGGCCCAGCGAAGCCACGGCAGTGTTCCGGCCGAGATGTTGATCGGGAAGAAAGAGAATCTTCGTCCCCTTCTCCAGTGCCCACTTCATTGACTTCTCTGCATTTGAAGATGTACAAATCGTTCCACCATTTTTTCCAGTGAAACTTTTGATTGCCGCAGACGAGTTCATATATGTAACAGGAATCGTCTGCTCTGTTAAACCAAGGGATGCCAGATCGCTCCAACATTGATCAACCTGACTTGCCGTGGCCATATCGGCCATTGAACAACCAGCAGCGAGGTCGGGGAGAATAACTTTTTGATGATCTCCAGTAAGGATGTCTGCGCTTTCGGCCATGAAATGCACACCACAAAAAATTATGAACTCCGCCTCTGATTGCGATGCAGCCGCTTGCGCCAACTTAAATGAATCACCGGTGATGTCAGCGAATGCGATGACCTCATCACGTTGATAGTGGTGTCCGAGAATTAGGGCACGAGAGCCCAAGGCCTGGCGCGCAGCAATTGCTCGGGCAACCAGAGTTGGATCGCTAGCAGCTGGTAGCTCGCCCTCACAAGAGACTCCTCGTTCTGAGGTCAGGTCTTTACCCTGCCCCAATAAGAGCAAGTCGGTCAGGCGAGTGGACATGTACATATTCTCTCGACTTTTGAGTCGCAACGGCAACCCAGGGAGGGTATTCTTCGGCACATGACTACAGAGACAACACAGCCGGTAGAAATCACCACAGGGATTACCTTGACAGAGGCTGCGGCTTCAAAGGTTGCAGCACTCCTTGCACAAGAAGGTCGCGATGATCTATATCTTCGCGTAGCTGTACAACCAGGTGGTTGCTCTGGTCTTCGCTACCAACTCTATTTTGATGATCGCAATCAAGAAGGCGATATCACTCGCGAGTTCGGTTCGGTAAAAGTTGTCGTCGATAAAATGAGCGATCCATATTTAATGGGTGCCTCTGTAGATTTCGTAGATACGATTGAAAAGCAAGGCTTCACAATTGATAACCCACAAGCGCAAGGTTCTTGTGCCTGTGGCGATTCATTTAACTAACCCCAGATGAAAATTGGTGTTGCCGGTTCTGTCGGCTTAGACCATTTGATGACTTTCCCAGGAAAGTTCACAGACTCTCTCGTTGCAGGTTCTCTTGAAAAAGTTTCACTCTCTTTTCTTGTTGATGGTTTAGAGGTACGCCGCGGTGGATGCGCTGCGAATATTGCCTTTGGCCTAGCCCAACTCGGAGTATCACCAATTCTTATCGCCGCAGTTGGTAAAGATTGGGCCGATTACGACGCATGGTTAACGCGTCACGGAGTCGATACTTCTCATGTCCTTGTTTCCAAGGAGCAGTACACCGCGCACTTCACGGTTACTACAGATACTGAACTCAATCAGATCGCATCCTTCTTTCCGGGTGCGATGTCTGAAGCTCGCAATATTGAACTTCAGCCTATTATGGCAAAAACAGGCCGTCTTGATTTGTTAGTCATTTCTCCTGATGACCCCGAGGCGATGTTGCGTCATATGGAAGTTGCTCTTGAAAACGAAATCGCAGTTGCAGCTGATCCTTCACAGCAAATGGCCCGCATGTCAGGTGATGAAATTAGAAAGCTGATTAATGGTGCGACATATCTCTTCATGAATGAGTACGAACTCGCCCTTGCAATTCAGAAAACAGGGTGGAGTGATCACGAAATCCTGCAACGCGTTAAATACCGAGTTGTCACTCAGGGTTCTAATGGCGCACGCGTCGAGAGCATCGCAGGTGAATTTAT
>WLDZ01000162.1 GCA_009704515.1 Actinomycetota bacterium | reverse complement strand
ATCACTCTTGCTCCTCTCTCTCTTTGCAGCGACATCTTCAGTTGCACTTTCATCTTCTGCATCAGCGGCAGAGACTCCAACAAAGCTCTATGGAATCCTTACCGATAAGGATGGCGCTGCGATTTCTGGTGTCAGAATCTCTGTTGCTGGTCCTGCAGGATTTACCGCTGAGGTATCAACTGGAGCGGACGGCGCTTGGGAAGTTCCGATCGCAACGAAGGGAAGCTTTGCTGTCACGATCAATGAAGGCGATCTTCCTGAAGGTCAGGCTCTCACCGATCCCACCAAAGTAACTGTCAAGGCAAATGTCTTTATGCTCGGTGTCGACCTGCGACTTCTATTTCCTATCGGCCCAGGCGTAGAACAAACTTCACTCCTTGTGCGCTCAGCTCAATTGACCGTTGATGGAATTATTCTCGGGCTGATCATCGGGCTTGCGGCACTCGGTCTCAACCTCATCTTTGGAACAACCGGCCTCACCAACTTTGCCCATGGAGAGATTCTTACTTTTGCTGGTCTTCTCACCTATTTCTTAAGCGCTATTGTGAAATTGCCAGTCTTGCTCGCTGCTCCACTTGCAGTGGTCTTAAGTGCATTTATCGCCGGATACTTACAAGATAAGTTCCTCTGGAAACCTTTGCGCAAGCGCGGCACCGGCCTGATTGCGATGCTTGTGGTCTCTATTGGATTTGCAATCTTCTTACGCTACTTCTTCCTCTTTATCTTCGGTGGCGATACCCGTCAGCTCCCACAATACGCAGGGCAAGCTGGACTTGAACTTGGTCCAGTGAATATCACCCCTAAATCAATATTGACGACGATTTTTGGAATCCTATTTATTATTGTCGCCACGCTCTGGTTACTTCGTACTCGTATGGGCAAAGCCAGCCGAGCCGTTGCTGATAATCCAGCACTTGCATCGGCCTCTGGAATCGATGTTCAGAAGGTAATTCTTGCAGTCTGGGTACTTGGTGCTGCTCTGGCAGGTTACGCCGGTGTTATTGTCACAATTAATCAAGGCGTGTCCTTCTTGATGGGCCAAGATATGTTGTTGCTCATCTTCGCCGCTGTGACTTTGGGTGGTCTTGGTACCGCAAATGGAGCTTTAGTTGGCTCACTAATCATTGGGCTCTTTGTTCAACTATCGACGCTCTTTATTCCAACTGAGCTTAAGTATGTAGGTGCCCTCATCGTGCTTATCTTGATTTTGATTGTGCGCCCGCAAGGAATATTGGGAAGAAAAGAGAGGATCGGATAAATGGATTTTCTATTCGTAATTCAACAGACTCTAGGTGCGACTATCGGAGTCAATACGATCATCTTTGCACTCGCTGCCATTGGTCTCAATATGCACTTTGGATACACAGGTCTACTTAACTTTGGACAGGCCGGATTCTTGGCAATTGGTGCTTATAGCGTTGCTGTTCCAGTTATCTCCTTCGGACTTCCGCTCTGGGTGGCTTTCTTAATTGGTATCGGTAACTCAATCCTCTTTGCACTTCTTTTGGGTGTTCCAACTCTTCGCTTGCGCGCCGATTACTTGGCTATCGTCACAATCGCCGCTGCTGAAATTGTCCGACAGATTGCTCGTTCTGCAACCTTTAATGAATGGCTCGGCGGTTCTGATGGAATCACCGGAAAGTTCGGTAAAGAGTTCTTTGATCTCAACCCATTTAAAGATGGACTTGAAACCCCGATTCTTCGCTTTAATGCCAACGACCTGTGGGTAGTCATCACCGGTTGGATTCTTGTTGGAATTATCATCTTTGTCATGTGGCTTATGGTTAATTCACCATGGGGCCGCTTGATGCGTGCAATTCGTGAAGATGAAGATGCAGTGAGATCACTCGGTAAGAACGTCTACCTTTACAAGATGCAATCACTGATTATCGGTGGTGTCATCGGCTCTATTGGTGGGTTTGTCTACGCACTCTCACGTCAATCTGTTCAGCCTGACAACTATGGAACCGCCCTTACCTTCTTCGCCTACACCGTATTGATTTTGGGTGGAGCCGCTCGCGTCTTCTCCCCTATCGTTGGAGCGATGATTTTCTGGTTCCTGATCGTCTTTATCGAACAGATACTTCGTCAGGCTGTTACAAATAACCTCATCCCTGACTGGCTCATCGGAGTTAATCAGGTTGGTCAGATTAGATTTATGTTGATGGGAATCGGCTTAATGCTTTTGATGATCTTTAGACCACAGGGAATCTTTGGCGATAAGAAGGAGTTGGCCCTTGATGCAAAAGCGTAATAACGAGGGTGCTAGCTTTGCAGCGACAACCCCAATGAAGCCTGGTTCTGCAAAACCAGATCCAATCTTGATCGCAGATAAAATCACGCGACAATTTGGTGGATTAACAGCGGTAAATGTTGATCACGTTGAAATCCAACGTGGCTCAATTACCGCTCTCATCGGTCCGAATGGTGCTGGTAAGACAACTTTCTTCAACTTGCTCACAGGTTACGACGCACCAAACTCTGGCACATGGAGTTTCAATGGGTTGCCACTCAATGGGATTCCACCGCATAAAGTGGCTCGCCTCGGAATGGTCCGTACTTTTCAGCTCACCAAGGCGCTCTATCGCTTAACAGTGATTGAGAATATGGCGCTCGGAGCGCGCGGCCAGAAGGGTGAGTCAGTCCTAAAATCTGTCTTCCCTTGGATCTGGCGTGCTCAAGAGGAAGAGATTCGCATTAAGGCAACTGCAATTCTCAAAAACTTCAAGCTACTTGATAAGCAAGATGATTTTGCTGCCGCGCTATCTGGCGGTCAACGCAAGCTTCTCGAAATGGCTCGTGCCCTAATGGTTGAGCCTGAGATGGTAATGCTTGATGAACCGATGGCGGGTGTAAACCCAGCTCTGAAGCAATCTCTCCTTGAGCACATTAAAGAGCTTCGTACCGAAGGCAAGACCGTGCTCTTTGTTGAGCACGATATGGATATGGTTCACGAGATTAGCGACTGGGTGATCGTGATGGCTCAAGGTGAAATCATCGCTGAAGGCACTCCAGCATCAGTGATGGGTAACCAACAAGTTATCGAGGCCTATCTCGGAGCGCACCATGATTTAGATCTATCAGAGAAGGAAGGCGCATAAGAATGAGCAACAATAAAGATAACGCGCTCGTTGATGCCCGTGACCTTGTTGCGGGATATCTTCCAGGAATCAATAT
>WLDZ01000161.1 GCA_009704515.1 Actinomycetota bacterium | reverse complement strand
GCTTCTGCCCAGATTGCACCTGCAATAACTGAGAATGTCCAGAGTGGAAAGACGAATGCAACAAGTCGATAAGAGAGTTGATCTAATACATCAAGACTAGGAACACGGAATGCCCACGCTGGTCTCCCGCCTTTTGATTCTGCGTTCTCTAAATAGAGATATGCACCAGCCACAACATTTGCTAACAAAAAGATTCCACCAGAAATAATTGCAGCAACCACATGGATTACTAACCATGTTGATTGCAGGGCAGGTACAAGGGGCGCACTATCACGATAGAGCAAAGTAATTGCTGTGCCGAGTGTGAGCAGCACCGAAAAAGAGATGAACAGACCAAGCCAGCGGAGATCATATTTACGGAGAGATACAAGATAAGCAGCGACGAAAGTCAGCGCACCCGTGATAGAAAACTCATACATATTTCCCCATGGCACATGTCCATTAGATAATCCGCGAGCGATTACCGCAAAGAGAAGTGCTACCGTACCGAGAAACATTAGAACTGTGGCAACTCGAGCTGCTTTCTCAGTTCTTGCATAATCAAGTGTTTTTACAAGAAGCGTTCCATCCGTTGCATCCGCATTCTTGGGAGCACGAACTGCAAAGGCTGTTTCAAAGGCGTGAGCAAGAAATGACAGTGCAAAGATTGCCATCGCAACATATACCGAATAATTGGATATATATGCCCATGATTTATCCATCAAGCGTTTCCTTTCAGATGAGCCACGAGTTCTGCGATTTCTTTCTCTAATCCAGGAGCATTGTTCTTTGATAACGCTGCAACTTCAACTTGAGTTCCATTGATACGAACCCAGATACGCCGTCTGCGACCATATAGTGAAAAAATCAGACCGAGGATTGCCGCGATTCCACCAAAAAGTGCATAACTCTTGCCGGGATCATCAACTATCTGCAAATTCACCCAAGGAATAATCTTCTCTAATGTGATGGTGCCGCCCGGATATGCAAAAGTCTCACCGACTGAGAGCGAACCAAGGCCGAGATTAGTCATATCTGTTGTATCAATGCGGTAGACCGATTGCGGAACACCTGAATCAAGTCCTAAATCACCGCTCCATACTGAGAAGAGCATTTTGGGACGAAGTAGCTCTGGATAGACAGAGATTCCTCCATCACTTTCGCTGCGCTGATAGGTAGGAAGAAGAGATGCCACAAATCCCACCTGAGGATTGGCATCAGGAACTTTGATAGAACCAATCGAACGAAGATTTCCATCTTGCGGTAAGAAAGTCACCGGTCCTTGAAAGACAACTGAACCAGTTGAATCCCTCACGGTGACAATCGGCGCATAACCATTTGCCTGGAGATAGACGCGAGTATCTCCAAAGGTAAGAGGTTTGTTAACTTTTACTAACTGCTCTCTTACTTGATCTCCATCAGTTGTCGTAACGTTCATCGAATAATCTAGCGCTGCATTTGTCTTTGGATTATAAGTTGCAACAAAATCGTTTACTTCGATTACAAATGGTGATGAATTCAAATCATTTGTCAGCTTGCCAAGTGCGAGTGAATCATAACTGGTTGGAACATTGATAAATCTTTCGCCAACATTGACGATTGCTTCTCCGCGCATTCCAAACAAAGATCCGAAGCCAACACCAATTAAAATTAAAATCAGAGAAAGGTGGAAGAACAGGTTTCCGGTTTCGCGTAAATATCCTTTTTCAGCAGAGATATCTCCATTGCCCTGGCGAATGCGAAAGCGCTTTTTCCTTAACCATGCAGTCGCTGTAGTGAGTTCGCTACCGTCTCCTGCAAATATCTGGTGGTGTTCAAGACGATTGAGATTTCGCGGCGTTGCGGGCGGTTCTGCTCGCATCGCTCGAAAATGTTCGACCGAGCGGGGCAATACACAACCAATAAGCGAGATGAAGAGCAAGATGTAAATAGCGCTAAACCACGATGAGCCATAAACATCAAAGAGTGAAAAGCGGTCATACCACTCGGCTCTTGTTGGGTTTGCTGCAAAGAAGTCACGGACTGCAATGGGATTAGATACTCGTTGTGGAACTAGTGAGCCAGGAATCGCAGCAATTCCCATCATCATTAGGAGAATCAAGGCAGTTCGCATACTGGTGAGCTGACGCCAGATATAGCGAAGAAGCGATAGCGAACCTAGTTCTGGGAGCTCGGTCTGTGTCATTAGATCACCGGTACAAAGTCAGAGATAAGGGAGCGCAGTGAAATCATTAGATCTCCCCAAATACCAGTCAGCTGCATAAGACCAATAATAATGAGAAGTGCTCCACCAACTTTGCTGATGACAGATCCTCGTCGAACTACATAAGAACGCAATCTCTTACTCTTATCAAGGTAGAGCCCTGAGAGAATAAATGGGACTCCGAGTCCCAAGCTATAAGCCACTGATAGAAGCGCCCCGCGCGTTGCACTGGATTCAGTAAATGCCAGAGTCTGCACAGTTGCTAATCCAGGACCAATACATGGTGTCCAACTTAATCCAAATAAAAATCCAAGCAGCGGCGCCCCAGCTATTCCACCTGTTGTCGAAATCTTTGGCCTAATCGTTGGAGCAAAAGGAAATAGACCGAGAAATAGGGCACCCATCAAAATCGTAAAAACACCTAAGATTTTTGTAAGGATTTCTTCTTTTCCGAGAATTTGACTGCCTAAACCACCAAAGGCCAATCCAAATGAGGTGAAGATAAATGTAAATCCCAATACAAAGAGAGTCGAACCTAGAAGTACGCGACCTTTGGATGAAGAAAATCCAGTCGCGTATGCAATATATCCAGGAACGAGCGGAAGTATGCAGGGCGAGAGGAAAGATAGAAGTCCGACAACTAGGGCAACCGGTATAGCAACAATCAGTGTGCCACTGAAGAGTTGTTCTACAACAAAATCTCTCATTCGCTCTTCACCTTATCTAGTAGCTCGGAGAGCGAAGCTATTGTGACAATTCCAGAGATTCTTCCTGCAACCATCCCATTTTTATCGATAACGACAGTTGTGGGGATGGCATTGGCAGGAAGTGATTTACTAAAGCCGATCAGAACTGAGTCATCAATAAGAGTTGGGTAAGGCGAATTGCGCTTACGTATAAAGGCTTCTGCATTAACCAAATTATCGCGAGTCAAGATTCCGACGAAATTTACATCCGGATAGATTTGTGTCAACGCTGCCAGCGTAGGTTCTTCAGCGCGACATGGAGAACACCATGAGGCCCAAACATTAACTACAGC
>WLDZ01000160.1 GCA_009704515.1 Actinomycetota bacterium | reverse complement strand
CGGGCGTCAGCACCTCGTCCATCAATACCAGTGTGCCGTCGGCGTGCAGGCCAAACTCGAACTTGGTGTCGGCAATGATGATGCCCTTGGTGGCCGCAATGTCGCGCGCGGCTTTGTAGAGCTGGATGCTGATGTCGCGGATGCGGGTGGCCAGGTCGATGCCGATCATGGCCACGGTTTGTTCGAAGGTGATGTTTTCGTCGTGCTCGCCCACCGCCGCTTTGGCCGCTGGCGTGTAAATGGGCTCGGGCAGGCGGCTGGCGTTTTTCAAGCCTGCGGGCAGCTTCACACCGCACACAGCTTGGTTATCCTGGTACTCCTTCCAGCCACTGCCCGCCAAATAACCGCGCACCACCGCCTCAACCGGGATGGGTTTGAGGCGCTTGACCAACATGGAGCGGCCTTGGACTTGCGGTACTTCTGCGGCGCTCACCACGCTCTCGGGCGCTTCGCCTGTCAAGTGAATGGGGCAAATGTTCAGGCCTTTGGGGCCGAGTTGGTCAAACCAAAACAGCGCCATTTGCGTGAGCAGCACCCCTTTGCCCGGGATCGGCTCGCCCATGATCACGTCAAAAGCACTGATGCGGTCAGAAGCCACCATCAAGATGCGGTCGTCACCCACGGCGTAGTTGTCACGCACCTTGCCTCGCGCCAGCAGGGGCAAGGAGGTCAGAGCCGAGGTGTGGAGTGCAGAGGTCATGGCGAAACAGTCAAGCAACAGCAAAAAAGAAAAAGGCCCGTTGAACAGACAACGGGCCATTCGGGTCAATTATCGCAGGCTCAGTTCACCACTTGGGCCAATTCACCCCGTGCGTAACGGGCGGCCACCACCTGCAAGTTGTCGCCCTTGATCTTGGGGGCCTGGCCTTCGCAACCGAACTCCAGGTAACGCTGTTTGCAAATTTGCTTGGCCGCTTCGCGGGCGGGCTTGAGCCATTCGCGGGCGTCGAACTTGTCGGGGTTTTCAAACAAAAACTTGCGGCAAGCGGCCGTCATGGCCAAACGGATGTCGGTGTCGATGTTGATCTTGCGCACGCCGTGCTTGATGGCTTCCTGGATTTCCTCGACGGGCACACCAAAGGTTTGCTTCATCTGACCGCCGTACTGGTTGATCATGGCCAACAGCTCTTGCGGCACGCTGGACGAACCGTGCATCACCAAATGGGTGTTGGGGATCCGCTGGTGGATTTCTTTCACGCGACCGATGGCCAGGATGTCGCCCGTGGGCTTGCGGCTGAACTTGTAAGCGCCGTGGCTGGTGCCAATCGCAATCGCCAAGGCATCCAAGCCTGTGGCTTTGACGAACTGGGCGGCCTCTTCGGGATCGGTCAGCATCTGGCTGTGGTCCAGCTTGCCGACCGCGCCAATGCCATCTTCTTCACCCGCCTCACCGGTTTCGAGGTTGCCCAGGCACCCCAATTCGCCCTCCACCGAGACACCCAACTTGTGGGCCATGTCCACCACGCGGCGGGTCACATCCACGTTGTAGGCAAAGTCGGCCGGGGTCTTGCCGTCTTCCATCAAAGAGCCGTCCATCATGACCGACGAGAAACCTAGGTTGATCGCGCCCTGGCAGATGGCCGGGCTTTGGCCGTGGTCCTGATGCATGACCAAGGGGATGTGCGGCCATTGCTCGGTGGCCGCCTGAATCAAGTGCTTAATGAAAGGCTCACCCGCGTATTTACGGGCGCCCGCACTGGCCTGCAAGATGACAGGCGCGCCGACCTCGTCGGCCGCCATCATGACGGCTTGGACTTGCTCGAGGTTGTTGACGTTGAAAGCTGGAATGCCGTAGCCGTTGACGGCTGCATGGTCCAGCAGCTCGCGCATTGAAACGAGTGCCATGGTGGTGAAGTCCCGGAAGTTTGAAAATTGAAGGCACCGGTAAGACACCCGGCCCAGATTGACCCGAATTTTATAGGCTTCGGTCTGACGCAAGCCTGAACCGCCCCCATGAGAGCGGGGCCATACGTCCTTAAGCCACTTTGCAGATTTTCAGCATGTTGGTGCCGCCGGGCGAGCCCATGGGCTCGCCGCAGGTGATGGCGTACACATCGCCCGAACTCACGATGCCGCGGTTTTTCAGGTGGTTTTCAGCCTCGGCCAAAGCGGTGTCGCGGTCAGCGCTGGTGTCCATCAACAGCGGGCTGACGTTGCGGAACAAGGCCATCTTGCGCTGAGAAGACAGCTTGGTGGTCAGGGCATAGATCGGAATGTGCACGCGGCGGCGGCTCATCCACAGGGCGGTGGAGCCGGACTCGGTCATGGCCACGATGGCCTTGGCACCCAAATGGCTGGCGGTGAACAAAGCGCCCATGGCAATCGACTGGTCGATGCGGCTGAAAGTCTGGCCTTTGAAGTCGGCATCGATTTCCACGTCTTCAGCGCCCTCAGCGGCCAAACAAATCTTGGCCATCTCTTCGACCGTCTCCAGCGGGTACTTGCCTGCCGCCGTCTCCGCGCTGAGCATGACCGCATCGGTGCCGTCCAGCACGGCGTTGGCCACGTCCGACACCTCGGCACGGGTGGGCACCGGGTTGGTGATCATGCTTTCCATCATCTGGGTGGCGGTGATGACGACCTTGTCGTGCACTTTGGCCAGTTTGATCATGCGTTTTTGCAGGGCGGGCACGGCGGCGTTGCCGACTTCGACGGCCAAATCGCCCCGGGCCACCATGATGCCGTCACTGGCGAGCAGGATGCTCTCGAGGTGCGGAATGGCTTCTGCGCGTTCGATCTTCGCAATCAGGCCAGGCTTGTGGCCGAACTCAGCGCCCGCCACATTGCACAGTTGGCGCGCCATTTCCATGTCGGTGGCGTTTTTGGGGAAGCTCACCGCCACATAGTCGGCGCGCAGGCTCATGGCGGTCTTGATGTCATCCATGTCCTTGGCGGTCAACGCAGGGGCTGTGAGGCCGCCGCCTTGTTTGTTGATGCCCTTGTTGTTGGACAACTCGCCACCCAGCTTGACGGTGGTGTGCACTTGCTCACCTTTGACGGCGACCACATTGAGCACGATCAAACCGTCGTTGAGCAGCAGCACGTCACCCGCTTTCACGTCGCGGGGCAATTCCTTGTAATCGAGACCCACACCATGCAAGTCACCGGGTTCGGCGCGTGAGGCATCCAGCACAAAAGCGGCACCGGACTCCAACATGACTTTGCCTTCGGCAAACTTGCCCACGCGGATCTTGGGGCCCTGCAGATCGGCCATGATCGCCACCTCGCG
>WLDZ01000016.1 GCA_009704515.1 Actinomycetota bacterium | reverse complement strand
TCGCAGCAACTGCCTTCACTGCTGGAATTATCTTCTTCCACACCTCAGGTTCTACATATTTAAATGTATCTATTCTGAAGCCATCAATATCAAATTCATCAATCCAATAAGACCAGATATCTATCCAGCCCTTTATCACTTCAGGGTTGGTCGTTTTGATTCCATCTAAACCAAAGAAATCGCCACGGTAACCTTCAGAAGCGCCTTCGTTGTAATAGTTGCTGATTTTATTGAGCCATTCTGGTTTCTTGATATTTGCCTCTGAAGCAAGGACTTTAGCCACGCCTTCATCGTAATAAATAACATCGGCGGTGTGATTAGCCACGACATCAATAATCACCTTTAGGCCAAGTTTATGAGCTGTTGCAACCATCTCTTTAAACTCAGCTTCGGTGCCTAAGTGTGGATCAATTGTGGTGAAGTCGATTCCCCAATATCCGTGATAACCAGCTGAACTGCCTTGTACATATTTCTGTTTAACTGGAGGTGTAATCCAAATAGAAGTAAATCCAAGCGATGCGATATATGAAAGGCGGTTTGTAAGGCCTTTTATATCTCCGCCATGCCAATAACCTGGATCGCTTGGATCAAATCCCCCAGTCGGATCGCCCGCAATAAAGCCAGCATTATCATTTGTAGTGTCGCCGTTCTCGAAGCGATCAACCATTACAAAGTAGATTGACTCATCGCTACTAGAACTTCGGATGGGTGACTTTGCAAAATTCTTGTAGTCAATTGCATGGGCCTGTGGGAGAAGACCGAGGGCAAGAACAAGAGCCCCGATGAAGACTTTTCTCAGTTTCACTTAAGTAACCAGATAGCTGATGTTGCATCTTTGGATTTGATTTTCACCTTAGAGCCAGTGGCGTGCTGACCAAACAAAGTCTCTGCAACTGAGTAACCGTATGGAGTTAAATCAATCTTTGATGAAGTTGCTGAGCGACTAATGTAGATCAATAGTGATTCTTTCTTTGATTCACGGATAAATGCCATTGCATCAGGGCTTACAAAGACCCACCTGAGGCCACCATTTATGAGCGCATCTCGCTCTTTTCGAATTGCAATCAGTTTCTTAAACTCTTCGAGAAGAGTCATATCCCATGTTGATAAATCGTCCCAATTGATTGTTCGACGAGCATCTTCGCCCCACATTCCTTCAACTCCCATTTCATCGCCTGCAAATATTGAGGGAACTCCAGGATAAGTAAGCAACATAGTGGCCGCTGCAATGTGTGCTTTGCGATCACCACCAACCACGCTCTTGAAACGGGCTGTGTCGTGAGAATCAAGTAAAACCATGCTGGCAACTAATGAGCGCCAAGGAATTCCAGCTGCGAATGCTCTCATCACTGCAACTGTTCCGATGCCATCAAAGCGTGGATTCTTGCCAGGTAGACCAGAGAAATTAGCCATCTCTGCTGATGGTCTGTTAAACCAATTAACGAGTGGTCGCGCAAAACCGTTGTAGTTCATGGTTCCGTGCCAACCAAAGCCATCAAGATCTGTTGGTGAATGGTCTGCATTCTCTGCCACAAGCCATACATCAGGCTTGCTTTCATCAACTGCTCTGCGAATCTCTCTCGTAATCTCTTGGTTAAGGTCTTGATCGAGGTAACGCCCTGTCATGTTGCCTACATCAATACGCCAACCGTCCATGTTAAATGGGGGGCGTAACCATTTACGGACAACTGAGTTTTGTCCCGAAAACATAAGCTTGCGCAGTTTCGTTGATGCATAGTTGAGTTTCGGTAGCGAGGCGAGTCCCCACCAACCTACATATCCATGCTTAATACTCTTATCCCAGTAGAAAAATTCTCGTTCAGGCGCAGTCTTCTTCTTAAGCGCATTAATTATCCAGCGATGTCCTGCACCGCAATGATTAGTTGTCAGGTCTCCCATAATCTTCATACCAGCTTTATGTGCCGCGCGAGAAAAATCAATCAGCGCTTTATCTCCGCCCAATAAAGGATCAATCTCATCAAAACTACTTGCGTCATATCTATGGTTACTTCGAGAAGGAAATGCGGGTGTGAAATAAATAGCAGAGACACCAAGCTCTTTCATATATGGGATCTTGGAAGTTATACCTGGGAAGTCTCCCCCATAAAACTCAACACCAGTGCTCTTGCTTCGCCCCGTTGGAAGGTCGTTCCACTCGCGGGGTATCGCCCAACTAGGTAGCTCTCTTTTTTGGTCTGATTTTGCAAAACGATCTGGGAAGATTTGATAAAAGACAGCGCTCTGAATCCATTGTGGATGTGCGCTATTTGCAACTAATTGGAAATCTTCTCGGTCAGTGACATCGTGGTTAAAGAGTCCAAGTCCATTAACCCAGGCGTAACCTTGCGCATCTTCTAATAAGAATCGATAGTGAAAAGTTGGGTTAAGAACTTCTACCTTAACTTTCCACCATGTTTCAGTAGGCGTTGCCTTATCAATCTTCATCTCGCGTGTTCGCGGTTCACCATCGTGAAAAAATCGAATAAAGACCTTAGATGGAGAAAATGCCGATGGGACTCTTAATTTAAACTCGACATCATCGCCTATCTGCGGAGCGATATTGCTGACATAAAGTTCGCTTCCATCATGGTGCGGATGAAGAAGTGACATATCAGCCCTTAACAGATCCTGCTGTGAGCCCGTTGATAATATATTTTTGAAGTGAGAGGAAGATAATCACAATAGGAACTGATGCGATGATTGAACCGGCAGCAAATGGTCCCCAGTTCTGTGAATACTGGCCACCGATAAATGACTGCAATCCAACGGCAATGGTGCGATCCGCCATATCAACTAAGAAAAGTCGCGCCAAGATAAATTCATTAAAGGTTCCAATAAAGCTGAGTAGTGCGACAACCGAGAGCACCGGGGTTGCCAACGGAATAAAGATGAGCCAGTAAATCTGCATAGGACTTGCGCCATCTACCTTGGCTGCTTCATCAAGTTCGGCGGGAATCGTATCTACGAAGCCCTTGAGCAGCCAGATATTTACTCCCATGGCTCCACCGAGATAGACCAAGAGAAGACCAGGTTGCGTTCCTAATCCAATAGATGGAGCAAATGTTTGGATACGTTCCATAATTACATAGACAGCAGAGATTGCGAGAATTGCGGGGAACATCTGTACCAATAACAAGAGCTTGAGTCCAGAAATCTTTCCCTTAAATCTCAATCGGCTAAATGCAAAGGCAGATGCAGCGCCAATTATCACTGACAGGATTGCTACGGCTCCCGCGATAACTAAAGAGTTTCTCATCCAAGTCAGATAGGGAATCCGTGGATCTTCAAATAGAACTTTAAAGTTTACAAAAGAGATCTCGCGCGGAATAAATGAAGTTAAGTTGAGGCTACCAGTGGGATTCAGCGAAGAGATAATGACTAAGTAGAGAGGGAAGAGACTAAAAAGTGCAACGATAATTGCGAGGCTATGTCGCCAGAGATTTCCTTTTAACCATTTAATCATTTGAGATCTTCCATTACTTTAGATTTTTTTAGTCCGTAGAGAGAAATCGAAGCAACGAGCAAGAAGATGAGCACAGAGATGGCGCTAGCTAGACCAAGATTTGAGCTACCTTCATTAAAAGCAATCTTGTAGGTATAGCTAATCAAGATATCCGTTGCTCCCGCTAGCTCGCCATCTAGTTGGTTGATTGGACCACCACCAGTAAGCAAGAAGATCAAGTTAAAGTTGTTAAAATTAAATGCAAAACTTGCAATAAGAAGTGGTGCCAAGATTTTTAGCAATAGCGGCAAAGTTATTTTGTTAAAGATTTGGCGGGGAGATGCTCCGTCAATAGCTGCTGCTTCAGATAACTCTGCAGGTATTGCTTGCAGGGCACCGCTGGCAACGAGATAGAAATACGGAAAACCTAACCAGAGATTTACCAAAATCACTGCCGTGCGAGCAAATGCTGCGCTTTGGAACCAAGCAATCTCGGTGCCAAGTAAGTTGTTAATAGCACCAAATTCGGTATTGAACATACCTCCCCAAATGAGAATACTCATTACGCTCGGCATCGCATAAGGAAGAATCAAAATCGACCGGTAAATCCGGCGTCCGCGTATCGGCTTATTGAGGGCAAGAGCCAGAAGTAATCCAAGTGCAAATGTAGTGAGAACACTCAACCCGGCAAATGCCATGGTCCAGATAAAGACTTGGATAAATGGAGTTCTTATTCGTTCTTCTGAGAAGAGTTTGGCGTAGTTTTCGAACCAAATAGGAGCTCTCCAGCCAGGTTGCAAAATATCTTCTGGGTCTTTGGTGTTGGCGTAGTGACCTTTGCCGTTATCGCTATAAATATCTCCATTAAGCAGACTTACAAATTGATCTTTTTCGACATCATAACGAGTGGCTTGTTTATAGAGCGAAGCAGCCTGGAAACCTTCTAAACCAAGGTAATACTCGTCGTTGTAGAAAAATTTGAGCGAAGGAATTTCTTTATCAAGGGTGGTTAATTCTTCTGTGCTCAGCTCAGAAAACTCTGGCGAGCGAAGTGGGATATCAAAATCATCAAAGACTATTCCCGCACGAAATTGCGAGATTTTCTTGCTCTCAGTTGAGATTGCAAACTCATTCTGCAGCGTATCAAAGTAGATTAACCCGAGTTCACCCGAGTTTGTTTTACCAATTGTTACATCAAAGATTGTTTGATCCGGATCTTGGGTAACTCCTAATTTAGTGAGGCGTTCGATTGCCTCTGGCTTAGAAAGTGTATTACCAGTCTGATATTGAAAACCAGACATTGTGACTGTGTAGGCAATTGGACCAACCACAAAAGCCAACAAGAATAAGAGACCAGGTAAGAAAAATTTAAGAGGGATGGATTTCTTAGTGAGATAGATAAAGTTGATTGCAAAAGTTGCTAGGGCCAAGAATCCAGCGATTACATACTCACCCTGTGCCAGCGCCTGCTGAGCAAGCATCACCAAGATAGAAGAGAGGATAAGGAGCGTTATTACCTTTAAAACAAAGGCAAATTTGCCTCTAAAGATAGTAACTAACATCTTTTGGCTCCTATTAGTTTTGAGAAAAAGTTTCTTGAGAAAATGTAACAGGTGGGTGGCTAGCCACCCACCTGTTACTTCTTTACTACTTTTTAGAGATCCTTCAATCCCTTAGCAAGGTTAGCCTTGAAGATTGCAGCTAACTTTGTTGCTTCAGCTGAAGCTGACTTTCCATCAACAAGAACAGCTGTCCAGAAAGCAGGAAGTGCTTCCCAGTAACTTGTCTTATCTCCGTCAAGAATTGCACCGATCTGAGGAAGGCTTGTGATTCCTGCAACCTTAGCGAATCCCTTTTGACCAGCTGTTGGTGAGAATGCAGCGCCATCCTTAGATGCAGCTGGACGTCCTTCGATCTTCTGGTACATACGTGCACCTGTACGTGATCCGAAGATGTTGAAGAGTGCAGTCTTTGCACCTGCTTCAACGCCATGCTTTGCAGCATATGTTGTTAGGAACGCGCCAGATACTGAACCGAATGATGGTGCATATGAACCGTTAGCTACACCAGGTACTGGTGAGAGATTCATCTTGAATCCCTTTGCTGTGTAATCCTTCCAATCCCAGTTTCCGATAACTGCAAATGGGACTTTGCCTGCAAGGAAGTTGTCTTTGCAGCCGGTATCAGTTGCAGGGAAGAAGCCGTTGCTCTTTCCATCTGAGCCAAGAAGGTACTTGTCAACGTTAGCAGCAACAGTTGTTGCGTTCATTGGATCTGCTGAATCAACGCTTGAATCTTCCTTGATCTTGTATGGGAATGCTCCGAGTGCAGTGGCTACTCCAAGTGCTCCCCATGACATTCCGCCACCAGCAATGCAGAGACCTGCCTTGAGTGATGACTTGTTTGCGAGGTAGTAATCGACCATGTCACCAAATGAAGTAGGTGCAGTCTTTACTAGCTTTGAGTTGTAAACCATTGCGACATTGTTAACATCAACTGGTAGGCCATAAAGCTTGCCTTTGTATGAAAGGTCAAAGAGTTGACCTGCTGTGAACTGGGACTTGACCTTGCCTGAGAGAGTAAGTGGCGCAAGCTTTCCAGCCTTAGCACCTGCTGTTACCCAGTCATTCGCAGCCAAAATAATGTCAGGACCTGATTTTTCGGTCGCATTATCGAATGCTGTCTTGAGAGTATCAAAGCTTGAGAATGTGACGACCTTAGTTGTGTAACCCTTAACCCAGTCGTTCTTCTGTGCCATGAGCTTCTCTAGATTTGGCCCGCGACGCTCGTCTGCCCAAATTACGATCTCGGTTGTAGCAGCCGATGCTGGTGCGCCAGCAAGGACTCCCAACGCGAGAGCTGCAGCTGCAATTACGCTAGCTGCGCTATTACGCTTCTTCATATATTTCCTCCAAATTATCAAGTAGGTTCCGAGGGTCGGCCTACCGATTAGTAGCCTTAGTTGACCCGATTAGCTGTTGCAAGTCAATTGCAAACACGGTCCTGGCAATGAAAAACGCCCCGCTAAGCGGGGCGTTTATCAAATCGTTATACGGCTGGTCTATTTTTAGAGTCTACTTGTGGAGTTGCTCCACTGAGGCATCCCAGCCCTTTACATCCTCTGGCTTGCGAGCGCTCTTACCCACATAGCGCGCTGATGGACGGATCAAACGTCCGGTGCGCTTCTGCTCAAGAATATGTGCTGACCAACCGGCAGTTCGTGCTGCGGTAAACATTGAGGTAAAGAGCGGTGCTGGAACTTCGGCAAAGTCCAGAACGATTGCTGCCCAGAATTCAACGTTTGTCTCTAGTACGCGATCTGGTTGGCGCTCACGAAGTTCTTTAAGCGCTGCCTTCTCAAGTGCTTCTGCAACTGCATAACGAGGTGCATTGAGTTCTTTTGCAGTGCGACGCAAAGTGCGAGCGCGTGGATCTTCAGCGCGATAGACACGGTGACCAAATCCCATTAAACGTTCTTTGCGATCAAGTAAACCCTTAACGTAAGCCTCAGCGTTTCCACTCTTTTCAACATCTTCAATCATTGTGAGAACACGCGCAGGTGCTCCACCATGCAACGGACCTGACATTGCACCGATTGCGCCAGATAGCGCTGCTGCAACATCTGCACCAGTTGATGCGATAACGCGTGATGTAAAGGTTGAAGCGTTCATTCCGTGCTCTGCTGCAGATACAAAGTATGCATCGATTGCGCGAACATGTGCTGGGTCAGGCTCTCCACGCCAGCGAATCATCATGCGCTCTACAACTGTATGCGCTTTATCAATCTCTGATTCAGGAACAGGAGACGCGATAATTCCGCGGGCTGCTTGTGCCAAGTAAGAAAGAACCATGACAGATGTGCGTGCAAGGTTGCTACGCGCTTCTGCATCATCAATATCGAGAAGTGGCTTAAAACCCCAAGCTGGTGCAAGCATTGCGATTGCTGATTGCACATCTACGCGAACATCACCAGAGTGCACAGGCAAAGGAAATTGCTCAGCATTAGGAAGTCCTGGATTGAATTCATCATCAACAAGAAGTCCCCATACGTTTCCGAATGAGACGCGACCTACTAGATCTTCGATATCTACGCCGCGATAACGGAGCGCACTACCTTCTTTATCTGGTTCGGCAATCTCTGATTCAAAAGCAATGACGCCTTCTAGACCTGGCTTGAAATCATCTGACACGTTGAGCTCCTTATTGATGGACTTACTTAAATCGCACCCTAATTCTGCACCCGATTTGGGGGTGCTAGCGACCATTTTTAGCTTATTCCCACTCTCACCGCAGTAAATAGCGATGAAGATGCGTAGATAGGGAAAGTGAGGTTCGATACACCTATGAGTATTGGTATCCCGTCTGAGCCAGATCTGAGCCGCGAGGCCATCTCTGCCATGCGCCGTTCTTATGGCGAAGTTGGGCTGACCGATATGCCAGCCGACCCATTTGAAACATTCAATTTATGGCTTGGTGATGCTGTTGCTAATGCCTTTATTGTTGAAGCAAATGCCATGGTGCTCTCAACTCTAGGCACCGATCACAACGGTAACGATGCTGTTACAACTCGTACTGTCTTGCTTAAAGATATTTCGCAGGGCGGCTTTACTTTCTTTACAAATTACAACTCACGTAAATCAGCTGCGATTGAAATGCATTCACAGGTCACATTGCTCTTTCCTTGGTATCCCATGGAACGACAGGTATCAATTTCTGGTCTCACATCAAAGATTGCTGAATCTGAATCTGATGAATACTTTTCAACCAGACCTTGGTCATCACAGATTGGTGCATGGGCTTCGGCGCAATCATCTCCACTTGCCTCTCGCGAAGAGCTAGAACAACGTTTTGCTGGAGCTGCCGAAAAATGGCCGCAAGGAAGCGTTGTCCCGCGCCCACCACATTGGGGCGGCTTTCGTGTGTTGCCTATTGAAATTGAATTCTGGCAGGGGCGTTATTCGAGATTACATGACCGCATGCGCTACGAGCGGGATAACCCAGGGGCAAAGTGGAGCGTGAATAGGTACTATCCTTAGCCCATGAGCGCAGAAATCATCATTCCTGAAAATATCAAACCTCGTGATGGCCGATTCGGAGCAGGACCTTCCAAGATCCGCCCAGCAGCACTTACATCACTTGTCGCTACAGGAAATTCAGTAATCGGAACATCCCACCGACAGAAGCCGGTAAAGAATGTTGTAAAGAGCGTTCGTGAGGGTCTGACATCACTCTTTAATCTTCCTGAGGGTTACGAAGTAATTCTTGGCAATGGTGGATCTACTGCATTCTGGGATATTGCAACATTTGGTTTGATTGAAAACCGTTCACAGCACTTAGTTTTCGGTGAGTTCTCATCAAAGTTTGCTGCTGCTGCAAAAGAGGCGCCATTCCTAGGCGAACCAACAGTCATTAAATCTGAACCTGGCACACATCCTGCTGCAGTTAAAGAAGATGGCATTGATGTTTACGCACTTACTCACAACGAAACCTCAACTGGCGTTGCTATGAACATCAAGCGCCCTGCCGGAACAGATGGCGCACTCGTACTTGTCGATGCCACATCTGCTGCAGGTGGATTACATGTTGATGCTAAAGAGTTTGATACATATTACTTCGCACCACAGAAGTCATTTGCTTCAGATGGTGGGTTATGGCTTGCACTGATGAGCCCTGCTGCTATCGAGCGTGCAGAGAAAATCAAGGCGAGCGGTCGTTGGGTTCCTGCTTTCTTTGATCTCGGAATCGCTATTGAAAACTCACGTCTAGATCAGACATACAACACACCAGCTCTTATCACTTTGATGCTACTTGCAGATCAAATTAAGTGGATGAACGAAAATGGTGGATTGAAGTTTGCAACAGATCGCACTGCAGATTCAGCTTCACGTCTCTACGGTTGGGCTGAAAAAACCAGCTACACAACACCATTTGTAGTTAATCCCGCAGAGCGTTCGAATGTAATCGGAACAATTAACTTTGACGATGCAATTGATGCAACCAAGGTTGCTGCAGCTCTTCGCGCCAACGGAATCGTTGATACCGAGCCTTATCGCAAACTAGGTAAGAACCAGCTTCGTATTGCAATGTTCCCAGCTATTGACCCATCTGATATTGATGCGCTCACTGCATCAATTGATTATGTAGTCTCACAGCTCAACTAATGCCAGCCAAGCTCGATCGCGATCGTTTCTTCTGGACGATTGCACTTCAAACTGTTGCTGTAAATTTCTTTCTCGGTGGGTTTGGACCCGCTCTTCCACTATTGCGTGCCGATCAAGGTACTTCACTCACAATCGCTGGATTACACGGTACTTCAATGGGAATTGCAGCAATTGCAGCGGGACTTAGCAATCCTTGGCTAACTCATCGTTTTGGCAGGCCGAATGCAGGTTGGATCGGTTTATGGATTTTTTCATTTGGTTTGATTGCAATCTCATTTCTTGAGCCAGTTCAATTGACGATTCTCGCCGCTTTCTTCACTGGTTTCGGAACATCGACAGTCATTAACTCTTTTGTCACCTCACTTAATAGCCATTATGGGGCACGTGCACCGTTAGCTGTCGCACAAGCAAATGGAATCGCATCAATTGGATATGTCCTTGGCACACTAACTATCGGAACAATCGCGCAGACCGCACCTCATTTTTGGCGCATCAGTCTCTTAGCTGCCCTTCCGCTTGCTTTTTATCTCTACTTCTTTAGAAGAGATAAAACTATAGAAGCTCATGTCCCTACCGAAGATGGGCCACAGAGCGGAAAGCTTTCAAAGACCTTCTGGATCACCTGGTTTGGCTTCATTGCAACGATTTCATCAGAGTTTGCAATTGCGTTCTGGGCGGCTGCTCTTGTGCGAGATAGAACTGATGCCACCGCTGCAATCTCAACGATTGCAATTTTTGCCCTCGGTACCGGAATGGGGTTGGGTCGCTTCTACGGCGGTATGGTGCTTCACCGTCTCTCACTTGATCGCCAACTCTTACTTATTTTGGTGGCGCAAATGTTGGGCTTCTTCGGCCTATGGTTCTCACACAATCTAGCAATCAGCTTGGCGATGCTTTTGCTTATTGGACTCGGAATCTCAATGCAATTCGCACTGACTTCACTTCGACTTATTAGTCATAGCGATGGTCGCCCAGATCTTGCAATCGGTAAGAGCTCTTTTGCAGCTGGTATTGCAATTGGTGGAGCGCCTTTCTTGCTGGGAGTGCTCGGTGACTTATACGGAATCTCGCGAGCCTACCTAATGGTGCCTGTTTTGATTATGCTTGCAATGACAGCTGTTCTGGTAGCACCTGCAAAGTTGGAAGAAGAGAAGTCGGATACCTTACAGATATGAGTAAAGTAGAACGCACAAAGATTTCGTCAGTGGTTGCACTTATTTCTGCAGGCACATTTGCATGGGTTGCAGCTGGAGTTGTTGCGCTAGCAGCAGGGGCAGATGCAAAAATCATTTGGACCTGTGTAGTTGGCGTTGTACTCGGTCTTACCGGAATCAGATATTCAATCCGCCGCAATAAGCGCAGCGCAATCTAGGCTTCTAGCTGGCCTGCAATACCGCGTAATACGCGACCAAGACGCTCTGCTTCGACACCTGATGGGTGGCGACCATGACGAAGGCCGTTACCAACCTTGTCGAGAATCTTGATTGTGTCTTCAATCATTGCAGCGAGATCATCATTGTTTACTCGTGAATTTTCAGCGAGTGAAACAGGTGAGTCGATAATATGCACTGACATTGCCTGCGGACCCTTGCGGCTATCAATAACAGAGAATTCGAGTTTGGTGCCAGGCTTAACTGTTGGCACGCCAGCAGGAAGAGCTGTCGCTGCTAGATAAACATCTTCACCTTCATCGGATGAGATAAAGCCAAAACCTTTTTCGAGAGAGAACCATTTCACGTGACCTGTAGGCATAGTGGTTACTCCTTAAGTTGATATATCTCGTGTGATAAAAGCCGATGGGGATCTCGGGCAGGGGGATACTTTATCTCAAATTAAGAGCTTGGCGGTAGTCGATTATTTGCTACAGGCTCGTCTAGCTACAGGGTCGCTTCGCTATGCGCGCCGCACCCGTGATCAAGGGAAACTACGCGTGCATCGTCAGGTGCAATCGCATTTGCGCAGACTCCAAAGGATGAGCGCAATGAGCCCGCCAAAGGTACGAAGAAGCCACATGAATGACATGGCTTTGGAGCTTGCTCTGCCAGCGGTGTTGCTGGGCCACGATCTGATGAATACCAACGCTTACTTGCTTGATCTCTACCTTCGATAGAGAGAACGCGCGGACGCATCAAACCAAGATCAAATATTTGCGTTGCATCAAGATCTTCATCTTGTGGCAACACAGCTGCGCCCGGTACAAGACGTGAATCATCGGCCAGGCTAGGAACAATTACTCCAGGAGTTATATCTGCTGGTTCAATTCGATCACGATATGGAATGTGATCAGGGGCAATTAGAGAATCTGGACCTGGAAGAACTACAACGTCACAGATTGTTGGATCTGTATCTTCATCGACCTTTGCAATTGTGATTCCCCAGCGCCAACCCTTATAACCAGCGATTTCTGCTTCGAAGAGATATGTAGCAACGCGATTATCGTCGTCGTGTTCGACAGAGACGAAATTACCCACTTGTGATGCAAATTCTGCATCAGCAAGTGCGGCATCTCGTGCAAACGATTCTGCGTTAAAGCTCTTCAATTAGAAGTCCATTTCTATTGGATTTTTAAGGACTTAAAAATCCATATCTCCGCCGCCTTGTGGCGCTTGCGCACCCTTTGGCTCTGGCTTATCTGTAATTACTGCCTCGGTTGTAATAAAGAGAGCTGCAATTGAAGCTGCATTTTGAAGTGCAGAACGTGTGACCTTAGCTGGATCAATGATGCCTGCCTTGATCATATCTACGTACTCACCTGTTGCAGCGTTAAGACCGAAGCCTGCTTCGAGATGGCGAACCTTCTCAACAATAACTCCACCTTCGAGACCAGCATTGATTGCGATCTGCTTAAGTGGCGCTTCAATTGAAACTTCAACGAT
>WLDZ01000159.1 GCA_009704515.1 Actinomycetota bacterium | reverse complement strand
TGCTATGCCCTTCCGCTCCAAAGCGGGCAACATAAACATCAGAAGCATGCTGAACCTTTGTAGACGGTTCCCATTGATTGGAAAAAACTGTTTTCCATCCAGCTGCGGCAAGACCAATGCGGAAGCCACCGACTCCAGCGAAAAGTTCTGCCACAGTTCCGACAGGGTTCACTGGCTCTTTGTACACGCGCTTCTTGATAGTCATTAATCCTCCGCGGCAAATAATAGGTAGAGAGACTGACAAATGGTGGGATCGACGCGTTTCATTAGAGAATCAGTAACCCCTAATCCCTCTCCCAGTAATACTCTCCGTCACACTCAAGGATCTTGGCACACATCGCATTGAGGGACATGGCTCCGTTGTATTGCTGCTTCTTGTGACCCCAGCTGGTAGTACCAATCACGTTACCTTCGTTATCAATCAATGGGCCGCCACTATTGCCAGTAGAGGTATTGGCAGTGATGAAGATTTCAGTATCTGTTGAGTTAAGGACTGAACCAAAGGAGACAGATCCTTCATAGCCATCTGCACTACCTAGGACCATTACCCAATATCCAGGCCATGGTTCAGCTTGTGATAAAGCTAAAGGCTTCAGATCTAAACTAGTAGCTAATACAGCAAGGTCATTCTCTTCATCCCATTTAACGACGGTTGCAGATACTTCTTTCTTAAAGAGTTCAGCAACAGTGAGCTTTCCTTTGCCATTAAGACATTCTTCGACGACATGATGATTGGTAATCAGAGTTGTTGGGTTCTTCTCATCCATTCCGTTCTCAAGCTCGATAGCCCAGGCTGTTCCCATCTTGAGGTCATTCTTGGCTATCTCGCAGTAGACAGTGACGGTGGACTCTTGAGTTTTAGCTACAAGATCTCCAGAGCTGCGAGGCTGGGCATAACCGTCATATTTAGGATCTGAGAGATGAAACTGATTAGAAGGAGACCACGCCAAGATAAAAGCACCCAAGGCAAAGGGTGTGGCGATGATGGCAAGGGCTACAACAAACTTACGGGAGGCGGTCTCATTCATACTTTGAGTGTAGGGCGGGGGAGTGACAAATTGGCCTATGACTCTCTTTCGGAGATTCCAGAATCATCCCTGAATTGGATTAAGGTCTTCTAGAACTTGATCAATGCTCTTTAATCTTCTTCTCATTCCAGTAAATGTGTATGAATTCTTGTTACCCCATGCTGGATTAGGCCGTGGGGCAAATGAATCTTTCTCACTTTTCATATCGAATAGAAATCCCTCAAGATTTGGAATCTCTATTCCAAGGCATAAAGACTCTTCACCTGCTCTAGTTAAGTGTCTGAATTTGCTATCGCGCATATCCCATAGATCAGTATTTCTCCAGTAGTTATTCCACGAGAAAACAATCTCAAGTGGCCTTGCAACTCCATTCATTTCAATACGAAAATCTGGTGAAGTTCCTATTTCTTTTGGAGGTAGAAACTCACGATGTCGGTCTTCGCCAGCGAGTTTGACCGGGATACCCTTGCGGCTAAGGACTTTCAAAATCAGGTCTTCAGAAAGCCAACCAAAAACTAGATCTAATCCATACTCGACCGAAGAGCGAGAATCTCTATGGAAACTCAATTTACATCGCTCTGCAAGTAATCTCTCAGAGCCATCTGAAAGATTTAGAGCAAGGCACTCTCTAAAGAATTGCTCCTTGTTTACTGCAGAATCTTTAAAGCTCGACCCAGCATATGATTTAAGAATTTCTTCAAGCGGACTGGTTAAGTGATTTTCGATAAGGGATAAACCTGAAACTCTTTGACGTAATTTCGCAGAATCAAGCTGAATAGACACTTTCTGAGCTTAATTCAAAAAAGTAGTGACACCAATGTTCTGCTGAAAGTATTTAGTCGCTAAGCTTGATTTGTTCGAAAAACTTGAGAAGGTGGCGGAGAAATGGCTAGCGAAAGAAGAAATCGATCTGAGGGATGGCGCCACGCCAAGTTAGATGGGCATGCAAATGAAGAGCAATTTGCGGCCTCATTAATCAATGATCAGGAATTCATCTCAGCGATCGAAAAGCAGAAAATCAAGATTTCCCCAGAGGGCTCACCAGAGGTATCTGTCGACGGCACAAAGCATGTTGAATCAATTTTCGGTGATATGACCACATCAAAAGTAGATCTCGCTCTTAACTGGAGCGATGGTCAACAAGTCAATATCTCCTTGAAAAAGAGTGAAGCCGGCCAAGTTTGGTTGGTTTCGGTGCCTCGCTTTATCTCTGCAATTGAGTTTCATTCGAAACAGAAAATTGATTTGAATGCACGCATCGGGATATCTCTATTTATCGGAGGAACCAAACTTTCTGATTATGAAGAGTATTTCACTAAGGCGCTAGATGTAAGCAAGAAGAAGAACCCAAGAATCGCCGTTCAGGAACTCCATCAATCCAGACTCGTTGCAAAGTCCATAGAGGAGAATTTCCCACTTATTTGGAAATCAACCCTGGATTTTTTCAATTCGAATATCGGCTTGATAACAAGACTCTCCTTTGCGCAAGGATTAGCCAAGTCCGAGAAAGATGCTGCCGATGTGATTATTTATAACAAAGTGGTTGATGGAAAATCAATTTTTCCCATATCAAAAATCATTGAAGATGCTACTTCACACACAAAAACGCACCCCACCACCCCTGGACCAAAAAATGGAGGAAGTACGCTCCAACTTCCAACTGGGTTTTTGCAGATGCATCATCCTCAAGAAGAGAATTTACTTCAGTTTCATCACCAGTATAAGAAGATTTCTAAGCTTTAGTTTTTACCTTCTTGGCCGATTCAATGGCATTTAGGATTGACTCTCCAATAGCTTTACCTAGCAATGGAGGAACAGCATTTCCTATTTGTAATCTTTTTTCATCGGTAGTTCCTAAGAAGTAGAACCAATCGGGAAAACTTTGGCAGCGCGCACCTTCTCTAATCGAAAGGGCACGATCTTGGGTGGGATGGATGCAGTTTGCGCTAGAAGGTGTGGTGAAGTTTCTAGTAATGGTAGGACTTGGTGCGCTACCAACAATTCTTTGATAGCTATTCTTAAATCCAGAAGTAGGCCGCAAATTCTTTGGCATTTTCTTCTGCACTTCTGGATCAAGCCCAGACTTTCCTTGAGGAATATATGAAAGCATTTCTATGAAATAGTCACGGTGACCCACAGCAAAATGGTCAATAGGTATCTCGGAACCCTTCCTGAAATACTCTTGTAGCGCATTCTTCGCAGCAGATTTGTATTTTTCATTTCGCTGCCCAGCTTTCA
>WLDZ01000158.1 GCA_009704515.1 Actinomycetota bacterium | reverse complement strand
GCGGTGCCACCAAGAATGAATAGGGCATGAGTAATTGCTGTGCTCTTTGGGACAAAGGCTGCTCTCAAGGTTGCAGTTGAAATAGAGGTAGACATAGGCAGCACCTCACTCCTTACTCTCATGGTTTTAGGTTATAGATTCTGGTTATAAGTTGTGGTCGGAGCCTACTCTCAGAGAGAATAAGAGCATGTCATCAGAGAGCGGCTCAAAGCCGGGCAAGCGCGGATTTAGAGCGAAGCTAGATAAAAATCCGGCAGAAGTCGCCGCGATGTTCGATGGCGTGGCCCGTCGATATGACATGGTCAACGATCTTTTGAGTCTCGGTCAGACAAAACGCTGGCGCAAACGAGTCACCGCAATCATCGCTCCCCGCCCTGGCATGGATATTCTCGATATGGCGGCAGGGCCTGGAGCGAGCTCCGAACCGCTGGCAAAAGCTGGCGCAACTGTGATTTCAGCCGATTTCTCCCATGGAATGCTCGATGCCGGCCGAAAGCAGCGCCCATACCTTGATTTTCAATGGGCTGATGCCCTTGCCCTTCCTTTTGGGGATAACTCATTCGATCTCTACACGATCTCCTTCGGCCTTCGAAATACCCACAACACAGAGAAGGCTCTCAAAGAGGCGTTGCGAGTGGTCCGCCCAGGAGGGCGCCTCGTTGTCGTTGAATTCTCAGCTCCAACCTTCGGTCCATTTCGCACCATTTATACCAATTACCTGATGAGCGCCCTTCCTTGGGTAGCTCGAAAGAGCTCCTCAAACCCAGATGCCTATATCTATCTCGCAGAATCGATCAAGGCCTGGCCCGATCAGGCGGCGCTCGCTGGCATCATCGAGGCTTCAGGGTGGAGCAAAGTTGAGGTCACAAATCTGACGGGCGGAATAGTCGCTATCCACAGCGCAGTTAAGGGCTAGTACTACGCGAAGGTGATAAGCCTTACAGTTTTCCGTTTTTGACTACTGGGGTTAACGCCTAGACTTACGCATCGTGAGCGCCAATCCATACCTGCCAATCATTATTCTCTTTGCAATTGGCTTTGGCTTTGCCGCCTTCTCTGTAGGAATCGCAGCAGTAACCGGACCAAAGCGTTACAACCGGGCAAAACAAGAGGCCTACGAATGCGGAATCGAACCATCACCGCAAGCCCTTGAAGGCGGACGTTTCCCAGTTAAGTACTTTCTTACTGCGATGCTCTTCATTGTCTTTGATATTGAAATCGTATTTCTATATCCATGGGCTGTCGCCTTTGATCAACTCGGTTTATTCGGATTGGTTGAAATGGGAATCTTTATTGCAACGGTCTTCGTTGCCTTTGCTTACGTCTGGCGACGTGGCGGATTGGAATGGGATTAATTCGTGGGCCTAGAAGATAAATTACCGAGCGGCGTTCTACTTTCTACAGTTGAAGGCCTTGCTGGTTATATGCGCAAGAGCTCACTTTGGCCTGCAACATTTGGACTCGCATGTTGTGCAATTGAGATGATGGCACTTGGCTCTGCACCAAAGCATGATATTTCTCGTTTTGGAATGGAACGCTTTAGCGCATCTCCACGCCAGGCAGATCTCATGATTGTTGCCGGTCGCGTTTCACAGAAGATGGCGCCAGTTCTTCGACAGATTTATGATCAAATGACAGCGCCTAAATGGGTTATTGCCATGGGTGCATGTTCATCTTCTGGTGGAATGTTTAATAACTACGCAATCGTTCAGGGCGTTGATCACGTTGTTCCGGTAGATATTTATCTTCCAGGTTGCCCACCGCGTCCAGAACAACTCATGGATGCAATTATCAAGCTCCACCAACAGATTTCAGATACAAAGCTTGGTCCAAACCGCGAAGCAATTATTAAGGAAGTTGAGCTTGCTGCAATGAATGCAAAGCCAACAATTCAGCTCGGAAACCTTCCACATGAAGGGATGCGCGCCTAATGTCTGAACAGCAAGGAATGTTCGGTGCAGCAGGTACTGGAGATACATCTGGCTACGGTGGTTTGGTCCATACCGCAGCAAATCCTGGTTCAACCGAACGCCCATATGGTGGCTACTTTGACCAACTTGCCGATGATCTCGAGCGCGCCTACCCAGATTTTTCTGATGCCATCACCAAAGTCGTTGTTGATCGTGGCGAATTAACTTTGCATATTAAGAAAGAGCGTCTCGTAGAAGTCGCACAAATTCTTCGCGACAAGTTGCTCTTCGAACAGTGCATGGGTGTCTCTGGTGTTCACTATCCAGATCGCAAGGGCGCTGAACTCGTAGCTGTTTATCCACTTCTATCGATGACAAAGAACCAACGCATTCGACTTGAAGTTTCAACATCTGAACTCGATGCACATATCCCATCACTGGTTGAAGTGTGGGGCGGAAACAATTGGCATGAACGTGAAACTTTTGACATGTTCGGCATTGTCTTTGATGGTCACCCTGGTCTGACTCGTATTTTGATGCCCGATGACTGGGATGGTCATCCGCAAAGAAAAGATTATCCACTCGGGGGAATTGCGGTTGAGTACAAAGGCGCAACAACACCTGCTCCATCAAATCGGAGGTCATACAAGTGAGTGAGAAGAGCACTACCTTCGATCCGTATGCATCTTCACGTGAAACCACTGAAGGCACTGTCTATTCAGTAACCGGTGGCGATTGGGATTCACTTGTCTCTGAAATTGGTGAGGCGAAAGAAGAGCGCATCATCGTAAATATGGGTCCGCAGCATCCATCAACGCACGGCGTACTTCGCTTGGTTCTAGAACTTGAAGGCGAGACTGTCACTGAAGTTCGCCCAGGAATCGGATATCTGCACACAGGTATTGAAAAAAATATGGAGTACCGCAGCTGGACCCAGGGAACTACTTTTGCAACCCGCATGGACTACCTATCACCAGTATTTAATGAGACCGCTTACTGTCTTGCCGTAGAAAAATTGTTGGGAATTACGGATCAGGTTCCAGAGCGCGCATCAATCATTCGCGTGCTTATGATGGAGCTCAATCGCATCTCATCTCACATGGTTGCACTCGGTACTGGCGCTCTCGAACTCGGTGCAATGGGGCCAATGTTCTTTGCTTTCCGCGAACGCGAACTAGTTCTCGATGCTTTCGAAGCGATTACAGGCCTTCGTATGAATATGGCATATGTGCGCCCAGGGGGTGTGGCACAAGATTTACCTGAAGGAATGACAGTTCGCCTTCGCGAACTCGTCACAACACTTCGCAAAAACTTTAAAGATAATGAACGCCTCTTGGTTGGTAACACCATCTGGATGAAGCG
>WLDZ01000157.1 GCA_009704515.1 Actinomycetota bacterium | reverse complement strand
GCGCCTCAAATGATTCAAACAAAATAACTGCAGAGGCTATCGACCAGGCGGTCTCAATTATTCGCCAGCGCGTGAACTCATTAGGTGTGGCAGAGTCAGAAGTTTCTTCTCAGGGAAGCGGCACAAACCGTCAGATTCTAATTTCAGTTCCTGGCGACTCAGGTCGTCGTGTAGTTGATTTGGTTGGACAAACGGCCGAGCTACGCTTCCGCCAAGTTTTAGCTACAGCTGTTGGATTGCCAGGATCAGGCACAGATACCGCAACTCCAATTGCGGGAGTTTCTCCTGAAGTAAATGCGGCATTTGCTGCCCTTGATTGCACCAATCCAGAGAACCTGCAAGGTACTGGCGCCGACGCTCCATCTGAACTTGTGGTTGCTTGCGATCGCAACGGTTCATCTAAATTTATTCTTGCCCCTGCCGAAGTTTTGGGACAACAAGTTTCTAAGGCGGAGTACGGTGTAGATCAACAGACAGGTACTCAATTCATCGTCTCGCTTACTTTTAATGGCGAAGGTACTAAGGCATTTGGAGCGCTGACTGCTCGCGTAACTTCTTTACCATCGCCTGCTAATCAAGTAGCTATCGTTCTTGATGGTTTAGTTGTATCTGCGCCTTCAATTAACGAAGCGATTCCATCAGGAAGTGCACAGATCACCGGAAACTTCACAAAGGTTGAAGCAGAAGATTTAGCGAATGTACTTAAGTATGGTGCGCTACCACTGGCCTTCGATCGCGGAGAAGTTCAGCAAGTTTCTCCAACGCTCGGTGCTGACCAGCTCAATGCAGGTCTTCTAGCTGGTCTTCTAGGACTTGCTCTTGTTTTCTTATTCTCACTCTTCTATTACCGAGCACTAGGTCTGGTTACTATCGGCTCACTGATTGTTGCTGCGGCGCTTTTGTACCTCACCTTCGCAGTCCTTGGAGCGTGGATTGGATTTACGCTCACATTGGCGGGTATAGCCGGAACAATCGTCTCAATCGGAACAACAGCGGACTCATTTATCGTTTACTTCGAACGTATCCGTGACGAAGTGCGTGAAGGTCGAACCCTTCGTTCGGCAGTTGAATCTGGATGGGCACGCGCCCGTCGCACGATTATCGTCGCAGACATGGTTGGTCTCATTGCAGCGGTCCTGCTCTACTTCTTCGCGGTAGGCGGAGTCCGTGGTTTCGCCTTTGCACTCGGAGTGACCACGATTATTGACTTGATTGTCATCTTCTTCTTTACCAAGCCGATGGTTACCTTATTGGCCAAGTTGCACTTCTTCTCCTCTGGCCATCGCTTCTCTGGTTTCTCTCCAAAGAGCATCGGCCTTAAGGGATCTTCTGATGGCAATGTGAAAATTGCCCAAACTAGCGATGTTAAGAATGAAAGCGTGGAGGCTAACTAATGTCAACAAGAACTGGCGATAGAGGTTTAGGCGCACGTCTTTACACAGGCGAGAAGTCATTTAACATCATTGGTCGACGTAAGACTTGGTATGGAATTTCATCGATACTGATTCTCATCTCGATGGCAGCCCTTCTCTTTTCGGGCCTGACTTTAGGTATCGAATTCAAAGGTGGCTCTTCATACACTGTAAATAAGAGTGGAATTTCTGTAGAAGAGGCTCGTTCTACCGTCGAAGCCACTGGTATTCCGGGAGAAGTTATTGTTCAGAAGATCGGTGATGACAAGATCCGAATTCAGACAGGCACTCTGACGACTGCTCAATCTAATCAAGTTGAGGATGCACTCGTTAAAGCGTTTAGCGTACAGATAGAAAATATTGATACGCAGATTATTGGTCCATCGTGGGGTGAAGAAATTACCAAGAAGGCGCTCTACGGCCTCTTTGGGTTCTTACTCGTTGTCATCATCTTCTTGGCGATGACCTTTGAGCCAAAAATGGCTTTAGCGGCAATCCTCGCTGTTATTCATGACGTTTTCATCACCGTAGGTATTTATGCAGTGGTTGGTTTCGATGTCACGCCAGCAACGATTATCGGCTTCTTAACCATTATGGGTTACTCACTTTATGACACAGTTGTCGTCTTCGATAAAGTACGCGAGAACACCAAGTCGATTGCAGCAACTGGCAAATCAACATACTCGGATGCGGCTAACTTGGCTGTCAACCAGACAATCGTGCGTTCAATTAATACTTCAATCATTGCGCTTCTTCCGGTTGGCTCAATCCTCTTCGTTGGCGCTGGATTACTTGGGGCGGGAACATTGAAGGATCTATCACTATCACTCTTCATCGGACTTGCAGTTGGTACTTACTCTTCAATCTTTATCGCTCCACCATTCCTAGCCTCTCTTCGTGAGAAGGAGCCTGCAATGATGGCGCTGCGCAGAAGAGTTGAAGCTCGCGGTTCAGCACCAGCTGCAGTTGCCGCGGTTGCACCAGCTCGCTCGAATGAAACTCGCGGTCCTCGCAATCAACCAAAACGTAAGGGTCGCAAGTAAAAACGAGCCCCTCATGGCAGATCACACCCTCCTCGATCCACTCCTAGCTTCACTTAAGGAGCATTACGATGAGGTTGATGAGTCGCTCCTGCTTCGTGCATTTGATGTCGCAAATCAGGCACATAAAGGCCAACTGCGAAAATCTGGTGAGGAGTACATCACTCATCCGGTTGCAGTTTCGGCCATTCTGGCCGACCTTGGGTTAAATCTCACGACAGTTGTCGCATCGCTACTTCATGACACAATTGAAGATACCCCTTACTCAATTGAAGAGATGCGTAAAGATTTCGGCGATGAAGTCGCTAATCTAGTTGATGGAGTGACAAAACTCGACAAGCTCACTTATGGTCCAACCGCAGAATCCGAGACTGTTCGCAAGATGGTTATCGCCATGTCGCGCGATATTCGAGTTCTAGTAATCAAACTTGCAGACCGTCTTCATAACGCCCGAACTTGGGCTTATGTCTCTTCTGAGAATGCTACTCGTAAAGCGCGCGAGACTCTTGATATTTATGCACCCCTAGCCCACAGACTAGGTATGAATGCGATTAAGTGGGAACTTGAAGACTTAAGTTTTGCTGTGCTTGAGCCAAAGAAGCATGAAGAGATTGCGCGACTAGTTGCCGAGCGTTCACCTTCTCGTGATTCATTGACGGCAGAGGTCATTGCAACAGTGGAAGCTGATCTCTTAAAGGATGCAATTAATGCAACTGTAACTGGTCGAAAGAAACATTATTACTCTGTCTATCAGAAGATGGTTGTAAGGGGACGAGAATTCAACGATATCTATGATTTAGTTGGAATTAGAGTGCTGGTAAATGATGT
>WLDZ01000156.1 GCA_009704515.1 Actinomycetota bacterium | reverse complement strand
ATCAGAGAGTTCGGAGTCTTGCCAATATCCGCGAAGTACCAGGATTGCACTGTTGGAATCGAGCTGCACGAGTGCAAGCTCCCAATCCGATACTTTCTTATCTGCGCCAATCTGATTAGGGGCTTTATAGGTAGCAATAATCTGCCCTGAAACATTTACAAATTTTCCAAATGATTCGACTGGAATAATTTCATCTGGCTGAGTGAGCTCAGATAACTGATACACCTGCTCGTCCACAACAATTACTTTTTTATCATTTGCGGTCATTTCACGAGCGCGATCGAGTTGCCAATATCCAAGGGCAAAGAAGATGGCAGCTAAGGATAAAACCAGAACCGCGGTGAGCGCTTTTTTAATTCTGTCCATCATCTTCACGGTTTTGCATTCGTGAATAGCGCTTATAGAAACTCACAAGCAAAAAAGCGATTGAACTCACCAAGATAATCATGGTGAAAGAACCAGCTATACCCATATCCACATCTTTGCTCATGAGAGAATCTTCCCATGTCAGATGAGAAGTTCCAAGGTGAACTCGATTACAACGACCGTTACGGCATCCGTACCGGAAAACCTTGGATTCCCTATGCAATTTCATTTGCAGTAATCGGCGTAATTTGGCTTCTTTGGTCTGCGCTCCATCATGCACAACCAGCAATTGGCTCTGATCTCATTGCATTTAGCAATAAGGACCCGCGTAATATTGAGATTCGTTACATCGTCACCCGCGAAGATCCATCGCTGAGTGGTACTTGTATCCTGGCAGCACGCGATATCGATAAGGTCGTTGTTGGACAGATAACTGATTTCATTCCACCTGGCGAAGCTTTAATTGAGCGGGTTGTAAATATCCCCTCACGCGGTGATGCGGTTAATGCAGGTATAGAAAGCTGTTATCTCAACTAGTTTCAAGCTCGCTTCGGATAAGGCTTTTGCAACCACTACTTCGTGCATTACCCTTGGCAGTTATGAGCGGACAACAGACGTGGCTAACGCAAGAAGCGGCAGATCGACTTGCTGCTGAGCTCGCGCACCTTGAAGGTCCTGGTCGCAAAGATGTCACTGCAAAAATTGAAGCTGCTCGCGCCGAAGGTGATCTTAAAGAAAATGGCGGTTATCACGCAGCTCGTGACGAACAAGGCAAGATGGAAGCCCGCATCCGCCAACTGAAGCAGATGCTCGAGAACGCCCACATCGGAACTCCACCTGCAAGCGCAGATGGAAAAGTTGGCGCCGGCATGGTCGTCACCGCAGTAATTGCCGGCGATGAGACAAAGTTCCTTCTCGGCTCTCGCGAAATTGCATCAGGAGATCTCGATGTTTACTCTGAAAAATCTCCGCTTGGTGCAGCAGTCTTAGGCGCCGACATTGGAGCCACCGTTAAGTACACAGCTCCAAATGGACGAGAGATTTCAGTCGAGATTAAATCCGCAGAATTCTTCTAGCCAATCAGACTGGGTTAACCAGACTGGATTAGTCAGCTGACCGCTTATAGCGGCGCAAGCTCAATGGAATAAAAATGGCCATGATTATCACCATATATAAAATCGATGTAATCAATGGATTCTCGCTCGGGAAAGAACCTGCGGTTGCACCAAATTGATTTTCAAGTCCAAAGAGTTCGCGGCAAGCAGCGACCATCGTCGACACCGGATTCCACTCTGCAAAGTACTGCAAGGGGCGTGGCATTCCAGTTGTTGGTGCAAAGGCATTTGATAAGAATGTGAGCGGGAATGTCACGATAAAGCTGACGTTCTGCACGACGCGGGCATCAGATGCTGATAGACCTACAAGGACTCCTACCCATGAAAGTGCATAACCAAACATCAGTAGGAATAAAAATCCCAACGCAACATTTAACAATCCACCTGATGGACGCCAACCAACAACATAACCCGCAATACCCATCACTGCGAGAACAACAATATTGAGGAGTGAATCTCCCAATGTGCGGCCAACGACTAGAGCAGATTGTGAAATAGGGAGAGATCTAAAACGATCAATAAGACCCTTCTTCATATCTTCTGCCAAGCCCGATGCGGTGCCAGCTAATGTAAATGCCACTGTCTGCACAAAGATTCCCGGCATCAGAAGCTGAACATAGCCGCCTGGCTGACCTGTATCGATTGAACCACCGAATACATAACGGAAGAGAAGTACAAACATCACAGGTTGAATGGTTGAGAAAATGAGTACTTCAGGTACACGAGTAAGTAGACGCAACTGACGTTGCGTAATTATCTTGATATCTCCAATTGCGCTCATGCAACTTCTTCTTTCTTCTCTGCTGAATGCCCAGTAAGTGATAAGAACACATCATCGAGTGACGGACGCTTAAGCCCGACATCGAGGGCATGAATTCCGGCATCATCTAAATTCTTCAAGACTTCGAAGAGCGCTTTAGAACCTGTTGAGACAGGGGCTGAAATCATGCGCAGACCTTCATCGAGTGTTGGGGTAAGGCCACTTACGGCAGCAACAATTTGCATTGTCTTAGCAATGTGGGCGCTCTCGACAACCACCTCTAGGCGTTCGCCGCCAACCTGCTTCTTCAATACATCAGAGGTACCACGGGCAATAACTTTGCCAGTATCAATTACTGCAATTTCATCAGCCAATTGATCTGCTTCTTCAAGATATTGAGTTGTCAGAAGCAAAGTAACTCCGCCTTTTACAAGCTCTTGAATGACGCCCCACATCTCTTGGCGACCGCGAGGATCAAGACCAGTTGTTGGTTCATCTAGAAAAAGGACTTTTGGCTTAACAATCAGAGATGCTGCAAGATCAAGGCGACGACGCATTCCACCTGAGTAAGTTTTGATTGGGCGCTTAGCTGCCTCAGTGAGATTAAAGCGTTCAAGCAATTCATTTGCGCGGATTACCGCGTTCTTCTTACCAAGGTGATACAGCTGACCAAACATCAATAGATTGTCATAGCCGGTAAGAATTTCATCAACAGCTGCGTATTGGCCTGATAGTCCGATTACTTCACGAACCTTGTCAGGATGCTTAATCACATCAATGCCTGCAACCATTGCGCGCCCCGAATCAGGTCGCAATAGTGTCGACAATATGCGCACAGTTGTTGTTTTGCCCGCACCATTTGGTCCGAGAACACCTAATACAGTGCCTTCTTCAACATCGAGGCTCAAATTATCAAGCGCTCGGACTTTACCTTTGTCATAGGTCTTTACTAGTTCTTCCGCGATAACTGTTTTCACGGAGTAAACTTACCAAACCGCAGATACCAAATCATCCACCACCGTGGTCTAACTCCAAGGAACCT
>WLDZ01000155.1 GCA_009704515.1 Actinomycetota bacterium | reverse complement strand
ACTCAAATCATTGGTCCAAACTGCCCAGGTCTAATTAGCCCGGAAAGCTCAAATGTTGGAATCATTCCTGCCGACATTACAAAGAAGGGTCCAATCGGACTCGTTTCTAAATCTGGAACTCTTACATATCAAATGATGTATGAGCTTCGTGATATCGGATTCTCAACTGCTGTTGGTATCGGTGGAGATCCAGTAATTGGTACAACACATATCGATTGTTTACGCGCTTTCCAAGATGATCCAGATACCCAGGCAATCGTAATGATTGGTGAAATCGGTGGAGATGCAGAAGAACGCGCAGCAGCCTTTATCGCCGAGTATGTAAAGAAGCCGGTAGTTGGATATGTTGCCGGATTTACAGCTCCTGAAGGAAAGACGATGGGACATGCTGGTGCAATCGTCTCTGGTTCATCAGGAACTGCTCAAGCTAAGAAAGATGCTTTAGAAGCGGCTGGTGTAAAAGTCGGACAAACTCCTAGCGAGACAGCGCGTTTGATGCGCGAGATTCTCGGTCGCTAACGTCCTATGCAACGCGTCCTCTCGGTCTCGTTGTCACATGCAATTCGTGGAGCAGCCTTCGTGCTGCTCCCGTTTGCATTTGTGGCACTGATTGCGTGGGCAACAGCAGGCAGTGCAACTGGCACAACAACAGATCCAATTCGGGGCGCACTGTGGATTTGGCTTGGTGCGCACCACATTCCTTTCTCGATCGCGCTACCACCTTCAGGTGCCATCGGGTATTTCTCTTATCTACCTTGGGGTGCGATAGCGCTACCTTTTCTGGCAGTACGAATCACTTTTAAGCGAGCTCTCGATAGATTGCAGGGTGACTTTCACGATATAAAAGGTGTTCGAATTGCGTACGCTCTTTTTTACACAATCATCGTGACAGTGTTTTCATATTTAAGTGCCTCACCTGCAGTCACATCAAAATGGTACTTGGCACCAGTATTTGCCTTTGCAATTTCAGGCGCAGCAACACTCACATGTGGGCCTCGTATTCGAATAGCTAAACCGATTGAAATTGCCACTCGTTTACTTGCGATTATTGTTGGCGTTTCACTGGTAGCCGTCGGGATACTCATCTTCACCAAGATAGCTGATATCAAGCTACTCACTGAAGCTTTACAACCCGGAATCTTTGGTGGAATCCTGCTTCTTATTCTCAATATTCTCTATCTTCCAAATGCTGCTATTGCTTTTGCGTCTTATATTGCAGGCTCTGGTTTTGCACTTGGTGCAGATACTTTGATTTCACCTTGGTGGTATCGCGTAGATCAGCTACCAGTCTTTCCATTAATCGGCATTACACCCCTTGATAGAGAACCACTATTTCTTCTGGGTGCTCTTTTCTTTATCGGGCTCGGTATCTTGCTTGCCTATTGGACGCTCTCTCAAGGAATCGCATTAACTCTGCAAAGCGGTCTCTTCTTTTCGGTTGGAATAATTCTTTTGGCATACCTCTCAAGCGGATCTCTCATGACAGATGAGATGGGTGCAATGGGTGTATCAATCTGGAAATTCGGATTACTGGCAATCGGTGAAGTCTTTATCGGGGCTGCGGCAACAATTGCGGTTGCCTCAAGAGCACAGCGATGAGACGGATTCTCGTGCTCGCCTCAGGATCTGGGACTTTAGCCGAATCGATTTTCACTGCAGATTTTTCGGCAGAGGCAGCAGAGGTTGTAGCTCTGATTTCTGATCGTCCCGAAGCACCTGTTCTTCAACGCGCAACCGATCATCACATCGAGAGCTATGTAATTCCCATGTCAGAGGATCGAACTCATTGGAATCTCGAATTAGAGAAACTCATTGCAGCGCTTCGTCCAGATTTAGTGGTGAGCGCTGGCTTTATGCGAATCCTGCCCGAGGCAATCACCACTCGATTTAAGATTATCAATAGCCATCCAGCGCTCTTGCCGCTTTTTCCTGGAGCCCACGCTGTACGCGATGCGCTTGCTGCTGGTGCAAAAGAAACCGGTACAACGATTCATTGGGTTGATGCTGGAGTCGATACCGGCGAGATTATTGCGCAAGAGCGAGTCGAAGTTTTGGCGAGTGATACTGAGTCTTCGCTTCACGAACGCATTAAGATTATCGAGCGCGGTCTCATAGTTGCGACCATCCGTCGATTACTAACGACACTGGAGCCCTGAGAATGTCTACACGTAAACCAATCCGCAGAGCGCTGATAAGCGTTCACGATAAAGATCGCTTGCTCGACCTAGCAAATGCTCTATCTGAGGCTGGCGTTGAAATACTCTCAACGGGATCCACTGCAAAGACTTTGGCAGATGCGGGAATCGCAGTTACTGAAGTCAGCACTTACACAGGTTTTCCAGAGATTATGGGTGGTCGTGTAAAGACGCTGCATCCTAAGATTCACTCTGGAATTCTCGCTGACCAGAACAACCCAGAGCATCTATCTGCAATCAAGAAACTTGATATCGAACCTTTTGATTTGGTAGTTATAAACCTCTACCCGTTTGTAAAAACAATAATGTCAGGCGCTAACTTTGCTGATTCAATTGAGCAGATTGATATCGGTGGTCCATCGATGTTACGTGGCGCTGCAAAGAACCACGGATCTGTTGCTGTTCTATGCCATGAATCGCAATATGACGATGCAATCACTGCAATCAAAGCTGGCGGATTCTCGGCTGAAGAACGCGTCGCTCTGGCCCTAGAAGTTTTTCGGACTACTGCTGAATATGACTTACAGATTGCGGGCTGGTTAGGCCGCCAGAGCAGCACTGAAACTTTGCCTGATTGGTTTGGGATGATTTACAAGCAAGAAAATACTTTGAGATATGGCGAGAATCCGCACCAGAACGCTGCGATATATCGTGGAGGACCTGCAGGAATCGTCAACGCAACACAATCCCATGGCAAAGAGATGTCATTTAATAATTACACAGATGCCGATGCCGCCTGGCGTGCTGCGCTCGATCAAAGTCAGCCATGTGTTGCAATTATTAAGCATGCTAATCCGTGTGGAATTGCAATTGGCGCCGATATTGCTGATGCGTATTCAAAAGCCCATCTCTGTGATCCAGTATCAGCCTTTGGGGGAGTCGTCGCTGCAAACCGCATAGTTACAGTTGCAATGGCTCAAAAACTCAGCGAGGTATTTACAGAAGTTGTTATTGCACCAGGCTACGAGCCAGAGGCACACGCCATCTTGGCCCAAAAACCTTCAATAAGAATCCTTACATCAAATATAAATCAGATTAATCCTTTGGAGATTCGTACACTCTCTGGTGGAGCGCTTGTGCAAGAGACAGATTT
>WLDZ01000154.1 GCA_009704515.1 Actinomycetota bacterium | reverse complement strand
GAAGGCAACACCTGCGGCAACTAAGAAGGCACCTGTTAAGAAAAAAGTCGTGAAGAAAAAACCTAAAAAGAAGAAGCGAATTAGTCTTACTCCCGCACCATCTCCGGCTTGGCCACCTAAAGGATTCTCGGTTACCGAAGATGTTTACGCAAAAGTGCCATCTAAACTCAAAGATATTGTTGGTGTTATTTCAACACAGCCATACCTGGCGAAACAGGTGGAGAACTGTGAAACCTATGTCTGTGGCTATGTACAGGTTGCGGCAGCTTCAGGGTGTCTCTGGTGGGAGGCGCTCTCTACAATCGTTGCTGGTGATGGGCGCAAACTAGGTGATCTTAAAACGGCTCACGGTGGCAGCAATCCGCGTGAGATTCGCACATTCATTATCGTCTCACCTGAACCATTGGCAAGTGGAACTAAATCTGTTTTGACTTCAGTTATCTGCCATCGCAATGCGCGTGATAACAAAGATCCGTCGACACAATACGCAAAAGTTGAAACCTCAACTTCAACCAGCAACTAACAACTTGAATGGTTAGCGGTTGGCTCCTGGAACCCAAAGCTGATCTCCCACGCTCTTATTTGCTACTCGCGCAAGCACAAAGAGAAGATCTGAAAGTCGATTGAGGTACTTGGCAGTCAAAGGATTTACTCCACCACCAAATGAGTGAATTGCTGTCCAAGTGCGACGCTCTGCACGACGAACAACTGTGCGTGCAACATGGAGATGAGCTGCAGCAGGGGTTCCTGAAGGCAAAACAAAAGAGCGAAGTGGTTCGAGATCAGCGTTGTATGCATCGATTGAATCTTCGATATATGTGATCTGACTTTCAAGCACGCGAAGCGGCTCGAACTCTGGCTTATCAACAACAGGTGTGCAGAGATCTGCGCCCACATCGAATAAATCATTTTGAATTCGCACCAATAAAATTCTTATATCTTCTGAAAGGTTATCTGTAGAGAGCACTACTCCGATTGAGGAGTTTGCTTCGTCAACAGTTGCATATGCTTCAAGGCGAGGGTCGTTCTTTGAAGTACGACTCATATCGCCGAGAGCTGTTGTTCCGTCGTCGCCAGTTTTCGTATAAATGCGTGTCAGATTAACCATGCGCCTAGCCTAATAGGCTTCTCATTTATTGCCACCCTTAAAGTAGACTCGCTCCATGAGCCACGACCGCTTCCGAATCGCGGGAGGTGCCCGCCTAAAGGGCGAGGTGGCCGTTACTGGGGCTAAAAACTCCGTCCTTAAGCTGATGGCAGCCTCACTCCTGACAGAAGGCCAGATACGCATCTCAAACGTTCCAGATATCGCCGATGTCGAAATAATGTCAGATCTCTTAACTCGCCTAGGTTGCACCGTCACCAGAAATGGCGAAGAGCTGATCATTGATGTCCCTGCTAAGCCACATCATCGGGCAGATTACGAGCTAGTGCGAAAGATGCGTGCCTCCATCAATGTGCTTGGGCCACTGGTTGCGCGCTTGGGATCTGCTGAAGTTGCCCTTCCTGGCGGCGATGCAATTGGATCACGCGGAATCGATTTTCATATCAGAGGCTTGCAAGCAATGGGTGCGACGGCACATATCGAACATGGTTATGTCATTGCCGAAGCGCCCAATGGACTTACCGGTGCAGCGGTAACACTTGATTTTCCTAGCGTCGGCGCCACCGAAAACATTATGACCGCTGCAGTGCTCGCAAAAGGCGTTACAACGATTGATAACGCAGCACGCGAGCCAGACATTGTTGATCTCGGTGAATTTCTCATCGCGATGGGCGCAAAGATTGATGGTTTAGGCACGCCCCTCATCACAATCACAGGAGTCGCAAAACTCAATCCTGCTAATCATCGAGTTGTCACCGATCGCATTATCGCTGGTACATGGGCATTTGCTGCAGCTATTACACAAGGCGATATAACTATCCATGGTGCTCGTGCTGATCATATGGAGGTCATGTTAGATAAATTGGCATCTGCTGGCGCAATCATTACTTCTACAAGTGATGGAATCCGCGTAAAGATGGATCATCGCCCGCGCGCAATCGATGTTGCGACCTTGCCTTATCCAGGTTTTGCCACTGACTTACTGCCATTCATTATTGCTATGAACTCAATTGCTGATGGCCACTCAATAGTTACTGAGAATGTCTTTGAAGCACGCTTTATGTTTGTTAACGAATTGGTTCGTCTAGGTGCACAAATAACTATCGATGGCCACCACGCATCTATCGATGGAATCCCCGAACTATCTGGCGCTCCTGTAGAAGCCACAGATATTCGCGCAGGCGCGGGATTAATCCTGGCAGCTCTCGTTGCAGATGGTGAAACCACGGTAAATGGTGCCTTTCACGTCGATCGCGGCTATCCGCTCTTTGCAGAACAGCTAAGTGCACTCGGCGCTAAAGTTGCTCGCGAATAACATTTAGGCAGAAAAAAAGACCTGCTCTCGCAGGTCTTTTTTTATTTAATAAATTAAGCAAGTGATTCGGTGAGAATCGATACGCGATCTTCGTTGACAGAGAGAAAGCCACCGCGCACATTGAACTCTTTTGTTGTGCCATCAGCGACCTTGATGCTGACAAGGCCATCGACTAATACGCCAAAGAGTGGTGCGTGACCTGGGAGTACACCGAGGTCACCACCTGTTGTACGAGCGAGAACGAAGTTCGCCTCACCTGTCCAAACCTTCTCGGTTGGCGATACTAGAGCGACGTTGAGAGCCATGGTTACTTCTTAGCCAATTCTGCTGCGTTGCGCTCGACATCATCGAGACCACCGCACATAAAGAATGCCTGCTCTGGAATATGGTCGTACTTTCCATCAGCAAGTGATTCGAATGCTTCGATTGTCTCTGTCAGCGGAACGAATGAACCGTCGATACCAGTAAAGACCTTCGCAACGAATGTGTTCTGTGAAAGGAAGCGCTGAATACGACGAGCGCGACCTACGAGAATACGATCATCTTCTGACAACTCATCGATACCCAAGATAGCGATGATGTCCTGAAGATCCTTGTATCGCTGCAAGATCTGCTTGATGCGGTTTGCAACCTTGAAGTGGCGCTCACCGATATAGCGTGGATCGAGAATACGAGATGATGAATCAAGTGGATCCACAGCTGGGTAGATACCAAGCTCTGAGATCGGACGAGAAAGCACTGTTGTCGCATCCAAGTGGGCGAATGTTGTGTGTGGAGCTGGGTCGGTAATATCGTCAGCAGGAACATAAATTGCCTGCATAGATGTAATTGAGTGACCACGTGTTGATGTGATGCGCTCCTGAAGCTGACCCAT
>WLDZ01000153.1 GCA_009704515.1 Actinomycetota bacterium | reverse complement strand
TGTTGCAATCTTTGCTGCATAACCACTTGCGGCATATGCCTTCATTGGTTCTGGATCGATTCCCTTATCGCTACGCCATTCGCGCAAAAGGCCGCGAACATCAGTGTTATAGGCATCCATTAAACATTCGTGTGCAGCGAGAACATCGCCAGCACGTTGTGCATCCTTAAGAGCGCTCTGATCAACGAGAACAGCTTTTGCAACTGCTTCTTGAACATTCATGATGGATCTAATCTGACCAGGAATCTTTGCCTCGATGTTGTGGCATTGATCAAGCACATAAGAAACTGGAGTTCCGACATCAAAACCACCATTGATATTTACTTCATGCATAATGCGGAAGAGTTGGAATGGATCTGCTGCTCCAACAATTAAATCGTCATCTGCATAGAAGCGAGAGTTAAAGTCAAAAGCACCGAGACGCTTCGCACGCAACAAACCAGCGACGATGAATTCAATATTTGTTCCTGGTGCATGGTGTCCAGTGTCGACAACAACCATTGCCTTTGGACCAAGCGCCATACAGTGCAGCAATGAAGTTCCCCAGTCAGGAACATCAGTGTGATAGAAAGCAGGCTCGAAGAATTTGTATTCAAGAAGCAGGCGTTGGTTATCACCGATGCGGGCGTACACCTGTGCAAGTGATTCAGCTAAACGATTTTGGCGATCTGCGATGTCATCTTGTCCAGGATAGTTTGTGCCATCTGCAAACCAGAGTTTGAGATCCTGCACACCGGTTTGATCCATGATGTCGACGCAATCAAGGAGATGCTTTACCGCGTTTGCACGCACCTTTGGATCTGGTGCACAGACTGAACCCAAGATGTATTGATCATCTTGGAAAGTATTTGAATTGATTGTTCCGAGCTTTACCCCAAGGCTCTGCGCGTGCGCACTAAAATCTTTGTAATCTTCGACCTTGTCCCACGGGATATGTAGGGCAACTGTTGGCGCTGCACCGGTGTACTTATTGACTTGGGCTGCATCAGCTACTTTTTCGTATGGATCGCGCGGGACACCCGGCTGGCCAAAAACTTTGAAGCGAGTGCCTGAATTTCCGTAGGCCCACGAAGGAGTCTCAACGCCTAAGCGGTTAAGTACTTTCTTGACTTCATCTGCATTTGCCATGATTTGTCCACCTAACTGGATTGAATCGATTCAGCTTTAATGACGGCAACTTATGCGTGTTCTTGACTCTAGTCAAGCCTCAAAAGTTAAAAAAATTGACACCGTTCAATTTCAGGAGCAGACTCCGCGACCATGAGCGTAAGCCTTCGAGATGTCGCAAAATCAGCAAAAGTCTCAGTCGGCACCGTTTCTAATGTTTTAAACCGCCCCGAGATCGTTGCTGAAAAAACTTTAAATCGGGTGCGCGAAACAATCAAAGAGCTGGGATTTGTCCCCAATGGTTTTGCTCGCCAACTTCGCTTTGGCAATAGCCGCACAATCGGTTTGATTGTTCCCGATGTTTCTAACCCATTCTTTACTGAAGTTGCACGTGGCGTTGAAGATGGCGCGAATAAACGCGACTACGCAGTATTTCTCTGCAACTCAGATGAATCAGTTCAAAAAGAAGAGCGCTATATAAATGTTTTGATTGAACAACAGGTACGTGGTGTTTTATTTTCACCGAGCGATATCAAATCAAATCGCATGGATGAGATGAAAGGGCGCGGAATTTCTGTCACCCTTTTAGACCAAGAGCAAAAAGGCAACGATCATTGCTCAGTCTCTGTTGATGATGTTTATGGTGGACGTATCGCCATCGAGTATTTATCTGATTTGGGACATCACAATATTGCTTGGGTCTGTGGTCCCGAGAGTATTCCGCAGGTCGCAGAGCGAGGTATCGGAGTCGCAAAAGCTGCCAAGGCGAGCAATCTAAAGATTGAAACTATCAGAGGTCCATTAATGAATTCGGCCCAAGGCGAGGAAGCTGCAAAGGCAATCCTTGATTTACCGACAATCCCCACCGCCGTTTTCTGCGCCAATGATCTTTTGGCGCTCGGTGTGATGCGCGGATTAATGGCGGCAAAGGTCAAAGTCCCGGATCAGATTTCAATCTTGGGATATGACGATATTAAATTTGCTTCGTCAGCTGCGATTCCGCTTTCCTCGATTTCACAACCGGCATATCAGATGGGCGTCACCGCAGCAGACTTGTTATTGAGCGAGTGCGAAGATGGCGAGAGCCATCAACACCAACAGATTAAGTTCCAACCCAAACTCGTCGAACGAGAATCGACTAAAAAGCGTTGACCTTCAACAATTTCATTGCTATCTTTTCAGCTTGAAACGATTCAAAGTTTCGACCCAGTGAAGAGCAAGTTACGGAGTAAAAAATGAAGGTACGTGTTGATCGCGAAGCTTGCATCGGTGCAGGACAGTGCGCTCTTGTTGCTGGCTCCATCTTTGATCAAGATGATGAAGGTTTAGTAATTCTTCTCAACGAAACTCCGGGCGAGAGCTCACATGCCGCTGCGCGTAAGGCAGCAACGCTCTGTCCTGCAAAGGCGATTGTTATAGAGGAATAGAAATGACTGCCAGCGCGGGAGTAGTGATTGCGGGCGGATCTTTAGCAGCTTTCACATCTGCAGAGGCGTTACGCGCAGAAGGTTTCGCAGGACGGATTCAGATTTTTAGCGGCGAAGATTGCCTTCCATACAATCGCCCACCATTATCTAAACAAGTTCTGCTGGGCACATGGGATGCAACAAAATGTTTTATTGCAACGCCAGAGCGAATTCAAGATTTGAATATTGAATTTCACAGCGGAGTCAAAGTTACCGGATTGCGCTTGCCTGAAAAGAAAATTCTCGTTGGCGATGCAGAACATAACTTCGATAAATTGATTATTGCAACCGGAGTGCGAGCTCGCAAAATTACTGAGAGCGAAGGCATGAAAAAGGTAATAACAGTTCGCAATCTCGAAGATACTCTTAATCTTAAAGAGCAACTAGCAAAGGTCACAAATGTCGGCGTTATTGGTTCGGGTGTTCTGGGTTGTGAGATTGCCTCTGCTATCTCTGCCTCAGGAAAGAAAGTCACTATTCTTGATCAAATTTCGCTGCCGAATTTGCCAATGAGCGGTGGCCATATCTCCGAAAAGATTAAAGAGTTATTCATCGAAAACAACGTTGAAATGCGCCTTGGTGTTGGTGTGAAGGCAATAAACGAAGTTGGCAATAAAGTAGAAATTCAATTAAATGATGGCGAATCAATTGAGGTAGAGCTTTTAGTTCTTGCAATCGGATCGGTTAATAACACTGAATGGCTTACAGAAAGTGGTTTAGATAT
>WLDZ01000152.1 GCA_009704515.1 Actinomycetota bacterium | reverse complement strand
CTTCTTCAACAAATGAGATTGCAGATGAGTGATACTTCGCAAGAATTTCGTTATGGTCCATGGCTTTAGAGTAACCGTGGAATTTGCAAAATCTAGGCTCAGTTTCTGCAAAAGCCCCTCATCAAGTAAACTGCCGCAGAACTTGCTCGTGGCCCCCGTAGTCCAATGGCAGAGACAGAGGACTTAAAATCCTTCCAGTGTCGGTTCGAGTCCGACCGGGGGCACCAATTCGTTTTGGTATCAAATCGATGATTCACAGCCAACGCAACTGCAATCGAGCCTAGCCCTCGCTACTCTGCCTCTGCCTTTGGCCTATCGGATTAAGCCTTATCCCCATTGCTTAATTTATGACTGAGAAGTTGTGTACCACGTATTCAGATATTTTGACTAAAGTCGGTAGGCTTGATTTATGAAGCGCTTTTGGGCAGTGCTCGTGATCTCAACATTATTTTTTGGAGGTTACACGGCGACCGCCAGTGCACAATCAATTGATAATTGTCGGATAAGTGCATCTAAGTGGAACATAGTTTCACTGGGTTTGCCGTTGCGTGGTGAGAGATTAGCCAATTTATCAACTGCAAACGTTTTAGTAATTCCTTATCAGCTAAAGGATGAGCCAAAATACTCCATTACAGACGGCGATAAATCGATTTTTGAGAATGCTGCAAAAAATATTACAGGTTTTTCTGGTGGAAAATTCAAATTAAATTTGATTTATAACCCAACTGTGGAATTAGCCCTATCTGCAGTAGACCTTGACGAAATTAAGAAGAATCAACAGATTACCTGGCAAAAAAACTTCGAGAAATCTACGTATGGGTTTACAGCCCGAGTCTTGAAAGAAAACGACAAGGCGATTAACTATAAGGGAATTAATGCCGTAGTTTTGTATGGAAGCTCAACAACTTCGAGACAAGAAATTGCTGAAGCCTTTATGTTTACTCGAGATCAGCATCAACTTTCAAATGTTAAAAATGATATTGGTGGTAATTGGTTTGATCCTGTTAACACGGATGAGGGGGATATTTCTAACGCCGTTTTACTTTATAATAACTTTAACAATAGCGTCCTAACGCACGAACTAATGCACGTTGTTGGGTTAACTGATCTTTATGGTTCACCAAGTAGCCCACCACTTAGCCTGATGTCTTCTGGGGAACTAGCCATATTGCCTTATGAACAATTCGTGTTGGGATGGCTGCCTGATAGCAATGTAACTTGCGTTAATCAAAGTACAGAAATAACTCAAAACACTGTTCAAAATGTGTTCACGTTGGATTACTCCAAAGGCAGCCATAGCCTTATCATCCCCACATCTATCAATACTGCGTTGATTATTGATGTGCTCAAGAGCGATTCTAGGGTGAATCTTCTTTACTACTCATTATCCAATGACAAACGCCCTCCGATTGAAACATTTCAAGATCAATCCAATGGCTCAAAATCTGTTGATCTCACCAATCTTGGTGGGATTTCCTCACAAAGAATTTCTCCTGAATATATTTTGCTGGTAACCAATAATGATGGTTCAAAGGTGACTTTCAACCTTATTCCTACTTCAAAAATCAACACTCCGGATTCGATTCAGTTAATTGAAAATTCAAAGCAAAGGAAAAATGAGGTGGAGGCTGCGTTGATCGCAAAAGTATTAGCCGAGCGTCAAGCGAAGAGCGATGCCGGCGCGAGAGCTGCAGCAGAACTCAAAGCGAAGCAAGAAGCAGAAGCAAAGACTGCTGCGGAGTTGAAGGTCAAGCAGGAGGCAGATGCCAGAGCCACTGCCCTTAAGAAAACAACCATTAAGTGCGTAAAGGGAAAACTCATAAAGACGGTGACTGCGGTAAAACCAAAATGTCCTATTGGTTATAAGAAGAAGTAGCCCACTGAAAAGTCATTAGTCGGCTGTACCCTGAAGTGTTAAATTTATGACCAGATAGTTGTGTACTAAGGACTAAGAAATTTCTCCTAAAGCAGGTAATCTGTGAATTATGAAATTCAAGGTTGCTGCACTCACATTTGTTTTATTGGCAGTTCCTTTAACGCCCGCTAATTCGATTATTAACGGAACACCTGCTGTTGGTTCCGACTTCGTAGTGACGATGCTATTCGGTGATGAAAAACCCACATCTCATTGCACAGGCGCGTACCTTCGCCCCCGTGTTGTTGTAACAGCGGCCCACTGTGTGATTAGTCAAGGTGCGCGAGCGCCTCAACTAACTAGACCAATTCAGGATTGGTACGTCTCACAGACAGGATTGGATTGGCAATCATCCGACGCAAAATCTTCTAAAGTGAAAGTACTCAAAATTTGGACTGACCCTGATTATTTTAATCGGTGGGAACCAGATAAAGGATTGAGAGAAACTCAAGTAAACGACGTAGCTTTTCTATTTCTTGAGCAAGAACTTAAGGGGCCAACATTAAGTCGGGCCGCAAACCGTGAGGAGATTGAGAGTTTTCGCAAAGGTCAGGGGCGAGCTTTTCATCTCGGTTATGGTTGTATCGGTGAAAATTGGGAAAATAGAAAAAATAATGATGGAAGGCCGTACCTTTCTGAGGACATAATTGGGACAAATATGGGCTCATCGAGCACTCCAATTTGGGATAGATTTTTATTTGCACAATATCCAGCAGGAAAGGGGGAGGTGTGCTCGGGGGATTCAGGTAGTCCACTTCTTATGAAAAAAGGCGAAGAAGTTCTCTATGTTGGCACAATTTTTGCGGGAGGGAATGGTCCGAACGGAATTAAATATGCAGCCACCACTGTCCTATGGCCTTTTGTTCCTGCACTTGATGAGGCATATTCAAAGTTCCTGATTGAAGATGCTCAAAATCGTGAACTCAAAGCAAAACAAGAGGCAGAGGCAAAAGTTGCTGTGGAGTTGAAAGCAAAGCAAGAAATAGAGGCTGCTGCAGAACTAAAGGCCAAGCAAGAAGCAGAAGCCAAGGCTGCTGCGGAGTTGAAAGCAAAGCAAGAGGCAGAAGCAAAGGCAACGGTAAAGAAGATCACCATCACCTGCACTAGAGGCAAACTGACTAAGAAGGTAACGACCTTAAAGCCAAAGTGTCCGGCCGGTTACAAGCTAAAGAAGTGAGCACCCACCCAAGGATTTCGATCCTAAATCCGACCGGGGGGCACCAGCTCTAAGCGCATTTTAAGCATCTGAGCCTGCACTTACTTAGCCGTAACCCGTCACTAACCGTACGATTAGCCTGCACCAAAACCACCAGAAGCTCTGGTGGCCCTACAAAAGGAGAACAAAGATATGCGCAGTTCAAACCCTGTTCTTGGACGGGCGTT
>WLDZ01000151.1 GCA_009704515.1 Actinomycetota bacterium | reverse complement strand
CACAAACCCCATTTAAGAAAGGAAAGTAAGGATGTCTAAGAAGAATAAGATTTATTGGTTTGAGGGCGTCACTGAAAAAGGAGTCAAATCCCTTCTAACGGACGAGAACTCAAAATATAGATGGCTTCGTTCCCAAAAGAACCGAAGAGCTCTTGTTCTTGTTATGTCTCTAGGGTTTGTACTTGTGGCGATGGGAAGCTACTGGCCAACTTTGAAAACCAATATGAATCTCTCTGATGGAACCGCGGTCGTGATTTATAGCGTTTCAGCAATATTTGTTATCTTTGCCGTCCTTGTAGGTTATCTGTTACTGCGCATAAGTGTTCGAGGAATAGCTGATGCTCCTAATGAGCTTCTAGATGAACGCCAAATCAAAATACGTGACACTTCATTTAGATATGCATATTACGCACTTGGGTATTTAATTGCGGCTCTCTTGATTGTGATGATTTATGCGCCCGAATTGAAGTTATTCGAGCCTGAGGGAAATGATGGAAGTTACCTGATTATTTCCATGCTTTTCGTTTGTTCATCATTGCCTTCGATGATCTTAGCCTGGCGCGAGCGAGATATCTAGTTACCATGAAGCGCGATATAGCACCTGACGTGCTGAGAGGTTTTGCTCTACTTGGAATCTTGGTAGTAAACATTCAGTTTATGGGCCTCAGCAGCGCCGAAGGTGCGCGAGGTGAATGGGCACAGGGGCTTGCAAACGGTTTAGCAACATTTCTAATCTCAGCGATTTTTACAGGAAAGTTTTATCTCCTCTTCTCCTTCCTCTTTGGATATAGCTCTCATTACATAATTCGAGGAGAGCGATCCAATCGAGCACGATGGATCAAGCGTTGCCTGGTGCTTATTGCACTTGGAGCTCTTCACTTCACATTCCTCTGGCATGGCGACATCATTTTTAAATATGGATTCTTTGGTCTCTTACTTCTCCCCTTCTTCTTTCGCAAAGATAAGACTCTTAAAATCTGGAACTGGGTGATTTTCGTAATCTCTTCAACAGTGATTTTTCTTGTGGGAGCTTTAGTTTTCATCGCTGAGCGATATTTTCCAGAGGAGAGCCTTCAGACATCACTTGAGACGAGGTTGGATGGGCTCCTGTTGAGCGGATCTTTTCTTGAAGCTATCCCCGCACGTCTAGAGCTCTGGGTCTATGGAATATCGACTGGGCTGTTTCTTCAAGGTGGCCTTGCCTTTGCTGCATTCATACTCGGTATGCGTATGGCAAGAGCAGGTTTCTTAACTTCGCCGATTGACAGTCATCGTAATTCTAAGCTGATGAAGATTGGCTTCTTTCTTGGAGCTCCGATTCAAATAATTGCGGCCATTATCCTGGTTCGAAACGAACAGGCTGCGGTGCCATCTGAAGCAATTTATTTGCTGGCGCTGATGATTTCTTTTATTGCAGCACCTCTACTATCGATGTTCTACATCACTGTGATTCGTAAGTTAGTTGAAGAAAAACCCAATCTAATCGCTTGGATGAAGCCTGCGGGCAAGATGTCTTTAACTATCTATATCTCCCAATCAGTAATCACTTCCTTGATTTTTGGCCCGTGGGGATTAGGGCTCTTCCAAGATCTTCAGACTTGGCAGGTATTGCTTCTAGCGTTGGGAATTTGGTTGGGGCTTGTCTATCTCGCTGATTCTTGGCTAAAGAGATACAACCAAGGACCGCTTGAAAAGCTGATGAATTCGTTGACTCGAAATCGCTAGTTCCAAAACAAGTAGTTCAAGAGATTATTTTTGCTTGGCACTTCCGATGAAGCTCGCCTTAAATGGCAGTAAAGGCAAGATACATGCATTGAAGGCGTGATAAACATCTGGCTTTCCAGACCATGTAATTGTTGTTACCTCTTGAGCTGCATTCAATTCATGATGCCAAGAACCGAATTTCTTATCTATGACGTGGTCTTGGATGTATTGCCACCAGCTGTAATAATCTTCTAAATATTGATCTTCGCCTGTGACTTTCCAGAGCGTGAACGCTGCCATCACCGCTTCAGCAGCAACCCATTGCATGCGTGATGTAACAACAGGCTTCTTCTGCCAATCGATTGTGTAGACAAAACCAGGACCGCCATCTACCGCCCAACCGTTCTCTTTACCAATCTTGTACATCGCTCGGGCGCCTTCGACAATCCAGCTTGCACCCTTTTTATCGTCAGGTATACAGAGATCAATCTGCAAGATAAGACGTGACCATTCAAAGAGATGGCCGATGGTTACTCCGAATGGGCGGAAAGGGTCTGCGGGGTTATCGATATTGAAATCTCTTTCAACGTTCCATTGCGCATCAAAGTGTTCAGGCAACATCCAATGGCTATTGCGAGCGAAATCATCGACTGCCCGTTTGCAAATTGCATAGGCGCGGTCTCTAAAGATTGTTCGCCCTGTTGCCTCATATGCAGCTGTCAAAGCTTCGACTGCATGCATATTTGCGTTAATACCCCTGTAGGGATTGAGCTCTGTGAATGACTGGTTCCAATCGTTGCTCATCATTTCAAAGTTAGGATCCCAAAAGTACTTCTCAATAAGCTCTTCGGCGTACTTGAATAATTCTTCAGCGCCATCGACTCCAACCTCTTTAGCCGTGGTTGCTGCGAGAAGTACGAACATATGATCGTAAGCGTGTTTTCTATCGCTTAAAGGATTACCTTTCAAATCTACTGCGTTATAGAAACCACCGTTTTCTTTATCTCTAAAGAGGGTGTTCAGTGAATTGACGCCATGCTGTACCTGCTTCTTTCCATCAATGAAACCCATCTGATGGCTCAATCCAAATACTTGAATCTTGCGAGCCTGCAAGTAACATTCGAGTGGCTTGGATGAATCAACATTTCCTTCAGTATTGAGGTATCCAAATCCGCCCGAATCAATTACTGATCCATATGCAAAGTTAAGTAAGGATTTCGCTTCAGCCAGGAGAAAGTCTTTGTGGTCAGCATCTAGTGTTCTCATGCGATTACGATACTATCGCTGCTAATGAAAAGCATCACACGTGAAGGCGCCATAGCGCGTGTATCTTCGCTTCTTGACTCACCACATCGATTTATCTTGGGTGTCATCGGCAAGCCAGGTGTTGGAAAATCGACCTTTACTCAATTTCTTAATGAGCATGTTGCCAGTGAATTTATATCTGTTCTGCCTATGGATGGTTTCCATATGAGCAACGAAAAGTTGATTGAACTTGGACGCCGCGATCGAAAAGGCGCTCCCGATACATTTGATGTTGATGATTTTGCGAAATCATTGGCAGATGTCCGAAATGGTCACGGAAGCGATGTTCGTTTCCCTATCTTTGAACGCGAGATTGAGGCATCTATTCCCGATGCAGGGCTAATTCCTGCGCAAGCTAAGTT
>WLDZ01000150.1 GCA_009704515.1 Actinomycetota bacterium | reverse complement strand
GTAATGGGAATGCAGATCCCATTTCACGTTTTACAAGCTCTGTCACAGCGCTCTCTTCGGATGTAACTATTTCGAGAATAAGTTCGTCATGGACCTGCAACAACAGCCGAGACTTTAAATCCTCTTTCACTAACGCGCTCTGAACATTGAGCATCGCTAATTTGATAATATCTGCCGCCGATCCTTGGATGGGTGCGTTAAGGGCCATGCGCTCTGCGACTTGTCTGCGTTGGCGGTTATCGCTTAATAAATCTGGAAGATATCTACGCCGCCCCATAACAGTCTCGGTATATCCAACTTTGCGTGCTTCTTCCACAACCGTCTGAAGGTAATCGCGAATTCCACCAAAACGCTCAAAATATCTATTCATAAGTTCTTGAGCTGCAGGTGGGGTTAAATCCAATTGCACGGCTAAACCATATGAACTTAAACCATAAGCAAGTCCGTAGGACATTGCCTTAATTTGACGGCGCATCTCTGGATCAACATCGCCAGGCTTAACTCCAAAAACTTCTCCAGCAATAGATGCATGGAGATCTTCTCCTGATTCGAAGGCTTTGATGAGATTAGCATCATGGGAAAGGTGCGCCATGATGCGCATCTCAATCTGGCTGTAATCCGCAGTCAATAAAGCGTCATAACCCTTGCCTGCAATAAATGTTGCGCGGATCCTTCGTCCATCCTCCGTGCGGACTGGAATGTTTTGCAAGTTAGGACCAACCGAGGAAAGGCGACCAGTCGCCGCAACAGTCTGCGCAAAGTGGGTGTGAATGCGGCCATCAGAGGCAATCTCAGCGATAAGCCCATCAATTGTTGTTGCTAGTTTCTTTACCTCACGGATACGAAGAAGTGAAGCGAGAACAGGATGAGCTGTCTTCTCAAAGAGCCAATTGAGCGCATCGGCATCTGTTGTAAAACCAGTCTTAATTTTCTTAGTCTTTGGTAATCCCAGTTCTTCGAAGAGGACTACCTGAAGTTGCTTTGGTGAAGCAACATTAAATTCGTGACCTGCAGCAGAGTGGGCAGAAGTCGTTTCCTCTTCTACTTCTTTTTCAAATAATTCGAGTAATCGCTTGAGCTCTTTGACATCAACAGCTACTCCACGACTTTCCATTATCGCCAGAAGCTCAGCTACCGGCAGCTCTAACTTAGCGAGAAGTTCCGTCAGATTATGAGACGCTAGGTCTGCTTCGAGATTTTTCATCATTAGAAATTGCCCGGCTGCTTGCGAAGCAAGCTGGTTAGCAGGTGATGAAATATCTAGTGGTAAACCCCATTTATCAGCCACATCGGTAATCGATGCAGCTCTTGTTCCAGGGTTGAGCAAATAAGAGGCAAGATCGATATCGAAGATGACTCCAGCCAAACCGTTAATTCGAGAAAGTGATTTTCCGTCATAGGCAATCTTTGGGACATCTGGATTAGTCGCCCACTCCCCCATCTCGCCGCTCTCTACAAGATAAGTTTCGGCGTCGTTGAAGGCAACCGCATATGAAATGAGTTTTTCATCAAATGATTCATCGCTTAACTTGAATGCGATTGAAATAGCGCCAGTATGTGCTGCGATCTTCTCTGAGAGTTGCTTTGCTGTGATTGCAGATAACTTGAGTGGGGCGCCGAATAAATCGCCTTGTAAATCACCCTGTAAATCACCATGAGTGCTCTCTGTTTTCTTGGTTTTTGTCTCTGCATCTTCACTGACGGCCGAAGCGATTGCCCGAAAGCGCTCTTTCAGAGATTTGAATTCAAGTTTCTCTAGGAGTGGCTCGAGTGCCGCGAGAGAAACACCACTCCATTGCATATCTAAGAGGTCGAAGGAGAAAGGAGCATCGTGTATCAGTTGTGTGAGCTCACGATTGCGAATGACATTGTCAATGTTGTCTCGCAGAGATTGGCCAACCTTTCCACTGACTTGATCTACTTGTGAAAGCAAATCTTTCAGTGAGCCGTACTCAACAATCCATTTAGCAGCAGTCTTCTCGCCAACACCTGGAATCGATGGCAAGTTATCACTGGGGTCACCCCGCAAGGCAGCAAAATCAGGATACTGCTCAGGCGTCATTCCGTACTTCTCAATGACAGCACTTGGCGTCATTCTTGCTAATTCACTTACACCGCGCTTGGGATATAGAACTGTAGTTTTGTCGTTTACCAACTGGAAGCTATCGCGGTCACCGGTGCAAATCAGAACATCGAATCCTTCACCTTCGGCCTTCTTGGAAATTGTCGCGATGAGATCATCGGCTTCGTAGCCTTCAAGTTGAAAATGTTGAATACCGCAACTATCGATGAGTTCTTGCAGATAAGACATCTGCGAACGAAACTCATCGGGGGTTGAGGCGCGATTGGCTTTGTATTCAGGAAAAATTTCAGATCTGAATGTTTTACGAGAAACATCAAAGGCGACTGCGACATGCGTTGGTTTCTCCTCTTTGATGAGAGAGATAATCATTGTGGCAAAACCGTAAATTGCATTGGTGTGCTGGCCTAAAGCGGTCGTGAAGTTCTCAGCAGGAAGAGCGTAAAAAGCGCGATAGGCCATTGAGTGGCCATCGATAAGTAAAAGTTTCTTTTCCGCGCTCATGCGGCACATCTTAGGTATAAACACCTGCTAGGTATAAACACCCCTAAGGGATAAACTTTGGAACTATGACCGAACCTGATTATCTTCAAATTCTTCGCGAACGTGGCTCTGGACTTCTTGATCAGAAGATGGGAATCGAAATTCTTGAAGCAACACCGCAACGCCTGGTAGCTCAAATGCCGGTTGAAGGAAATACTCAACCCTTCGGTCTTCTACATGGTGGGGCAAATGTTGTCTTAGCCGAATCGCTAGGTTCGATTGGCACCTCACTTCATGCTGGACCTGATCGCATGATTGTTGGAGTTGATATCAATGCCACCCATCACAAATCAGCAAGAAGCGGCTATGTGACCGCCGTGGCTACTGCGATATCACTGGGCAAGACCATCTGCTCATATGAGGTAGTCATTACTAATGAGGCTGGCGAGAGAAGCTGTACCGCCAGAATTACCTGCCTCATCCTTGCCCAAAGATAACCCCTTCGTTAAGGTTGCGCTCTGGGTTACTAGTGTGGAACCCCAAAAAGCTGCATGTTCAGAATGAAATGGAATGGGAGCACACCTTGTCTCAGGTTTTAAAGACCGAAGGTCTGAAGGCGCCACGAAAGCGAAGTAGCCGAGGAATCCTGGGAGTCCGCACGCTCCGTTACGCATCACTCTTGCTCCTCTCTCTCTTTGCAGCGACATCTTCAGTTGCACTTTCATCTTCTGCATCAGCGGCAGAGACTCCAACAAAGCTCTATGGAATCCTTACCGATAAGGATGGTGCTGCGATTTCTGGTGTCAGAATCTCAGTTGCTGGTCCTGCAGGATTTAC
>WLDZ01000015.1 GCA_009704515.1 Actinomycetota bacterium | reverse complement strand
CGCGTAGACGGTGCCAGCACAGGACAAATCTTCTTCAAGATTATCTTGCCTCAAATTTGGCCAACTGCAGTCGCAGTCTTTATAACCGTGTTGATTGGTGCGATGAAGGTATTCGATATTGTCTTAGCGATGACCGGCGGAAATTACAACACCACCGTATTGGCCCAGACTTTCTACTTGGAATACTTTATTTATGGCAACACAGGCAAGGCGATGGCGGCAGTTGTAATTCTTATCTTTGCTGTTGTTCCTGTCATGATCTATCAAGTGCGTCACTACCGTAAGACTGAGAGCGCACGATGAAGATAAATAAGCGCAAAAAATCCGGCGGAATTTCATTTATAGTTTTAACGGTCCTGGCTGGATTGTGGTTAATTCCAACTATTGGATTACTTGTTACCTCAGTGCGCGAGAACACTGAAGCTCAGACTTCGGGTTGGTGGGATGTCATCCTCAATCCTTTAAGCCAGCGGTGGGAGCTCGGCTCTTACGCCTCAGTACTTTCAGAGAGTGATCTCGGCCGTAGCTTCATCTCATCTTTAGCCGTCACGATTCCAGCCACGATATTGCCTTTGTTATTTGCGGCGTATGCAGCGTTTGGCTTTACATTTCTTGTCTTTAAAGGGCGAGAGTTCTTCTTTGCATTAATTATCGGCCTTCTTGTAGTTCCTCTACAAGGCGCTCTAGTTCCTGTACTAAAGATGTTCATCTCATTTACCGAAAAGACAGGGATAGAGATATCGGGGCAGTATGCAGCAGCATGGTTTGTGCACTCTGCCTTCGCGATGCCGCTAGCAATCTATATTTTACGAAACTATATGGCGACAATCCCTATGGCTTTAATCGAAGCGGCTCGCATGGATGGTGCATCTAACTTCACTATCTTCTGGCGTTTAGTCTTGCCGGTATCAGTACCAGCGCTAGCATCCTTTGCAATATTCCAATTCTTATGGGTCTGGAATGATTATTTGATCGCATTCGTCTTCATCGGAAACGAGCGCCCAGTACTGACTTACACACTACTTTCATTACTTGGAACATACGGTGAAGGTTGGCAACAAGTAGCTGCAGGATCATTTATCAGCCTTGCTATCCCATTGTTGGTCTTCTTCACATTACAGCGCTACTTTGTTCGCGGACTTACAGCAGGCGCTGTTAAGTAATAATGCAAGCTTGTTAAGAAATATCCAAGACAGAACTTCTAATTTCTAGCGCTGTTGGTACGCGCATCTGCGAAACTTTACCGGCAGGCTTTTCGATATTTGCCATGATTTGCGATGCAACAAGCTGACCTAAAAACTGCACAGGCTGTGCAACAGTCGTAAGCCCAACCACATCCGCAAATTCGTGATTGTCATAGCCAATCACCGACATATCTTCCGGAACACGCAAACCCTTCTTCTTTAAGGCACGCATCACACCAAAGGCCATCTCATCTGATTCACAGAAAATCGCAGTCGGTAACTTCTTACGGCGAAGAAATTCAGTCATGGCATGTTCTGCAGTGTTGCTATCAAAATCAGCAATAAGTTCAAAGTTGGGATTAAATGAAATATTGTGGCGCGCTAATACATTGAGAAAACCCTCACGCCGCTGTGATGAAACCTTAAACTCAAAGAAGAGTTCATCTTGTCCCACCATAATTGCAATATCACGATGACCCATAGCAACCAGATGTTCGGTCGCAAGTTCTGCCCCAGCAACATCGTCAATTGAAACGCTGGAACAGCGAGTGTCGGGAACACCTAACAATGCAACAGGTATACCGAGACCTAGAATCGACTGAAACTCTTTCTCGGTTGGTGGAAGCGAAATAACAATAAGGCCATCAACTTTTCCAACAAGTTTCTTCTGCTGAAAAATTCGCTGACGTGCATCGACTTGAGCAAAGTTGTAGAGCAGCAGATCCATTCCAGCTTCACGCAGTGATTGCTCAACTCCTGATAGCGCTTGAGAGAAGTACCAGCGCGAAATAAATGGCGCAATTACACCGATTGTGTTGGTACGCCCACCTTCATTACGGGGCAGGAGATCAGGTCGAATCGGGTAGTCATAATGCTGAGCAGCCTCAATTACCGCTTTTCGAGTTCTCTCATTTACATGGTGGAGGCCACGAAGTGCGCGTGAAACAGTGGCGGGAGAGACTTTTGCCCTCTTCGCAATCTCAACTATCCCTGACATAATATGTAAAGGATATGCAAAAAACTGCAAATATCAAGACCACCCAAGAATGGAAATCCTGTGACGCTTACCCTCGATAAAGATTGGTGGCGTCAAGCCGTTATCTATCAGATTTATCCGCGCTCATTTAAAGATTCTAATGGCGACGGAATTGGCGATCTCAAAGGTGTTATTTCAAAGATTGATTACCTATCCTCCTTAAATATCGATGCAGTCTGGTTATCACCGTTCTATCCATCTGCGTTAGCCGACGGCGGTTACGATGTTGATGATTATCGCGATGTAGATCCACTACTTGGATCCCTAAGTGACTTTGATGAGATGCTCACAAAGTTACATGATGTGGGCATCAGAGTATTTGTAGATATTGTTCCTAATCACTCTTCCAATCGACATAAATGGTTTATCGAAGCAATCAATAGTGAACCAGGGTCTGCTGCTCGCAACCGTTACATTTTCCGCGAAGGCAAAGGCGCTAATGGAGAATTACCACCAACTAATTGGCCCTCACACTTTGCACCAAGTGCGTGGACACATGAATCAGCGATGGGCGGAAAACATAACCAGTGGTACTGCCATTTATTTGCGCCAGAACAACCAGATTTCAATTGGGATAACCGCGAAGTAGAAGATGATTTCTTAGTAACCCTTAAATTCTGGGCAGATCGTGGAGTAGATGGATTCCGTATCGATGTGGCACATGCACTCAAGAAAGATTTGTCTGAGCCGTTAAAAGACCAGGATCGATATCCAGATCTTACTAACCGCAAACCTAGCGACAACATCCTCTTTGATCGCGATGAAGTACATGAAATTTATAAAGAATGGCGCCACTTATTTAACCAATACAACCCACCTCGCGTAGCAGTTGCAGAGGCTTATGTTCCTGCTGATCGCCTTGCAAAGTACGCAAGTCCCGATGAACTTGGACAAGCATTTAACTTTGAGCTCCTTGAAGCAAATTTCAACGCCCACGAATTCAAAACTGTGATCGACCGTGGAATAACTGCTGCAAAAGCGCAAGGTTCATCTTCAACGTGGTGTTTAAATAATCATGACCAGATGCGACCCGCAACTAAATACGGTCTCCTTACAACAGTAGATCGAATTCGCTGGAAGAACTCTGGCGGAACCACTAATCCAATTGACGAAAAATTAGGTTTGCAATCAGCGCTAGCTGCTTCAATGTTAATCATGGCGCTACCTGGTTGCACCTATATCTACCAAGGTGAAGAACTAGGTCTGCAAGAAGTTCTAGATATTCCAGAAGATCAAATTCAAGATCCACAATATTTACGGAATCACAAAGTTGATAAAGGCCGCGATGGTTGTCGTGTTCCTCTGCCGTGGACAAGTGGCGGACCATCATTTGGTTTTGGTACAGGCAGTGCGCATTTGCCACAACCAAATTGGTTCGCAGCTCAATCAGTAGAAGCGCTAAGCGGCGTTGCAACATCACCACTTGAAATCTTCCGTAAAGCTCTCAAACTTCGTAAAGGGCTGATTGCATCGGAGGAGTTAACTTGGCACGCAACTGGAGATGCCAATGTTCTTCACTTCTCGCGCCCTAATGGCTGGCACTGCATCACCAACTTTGGACGCAACCACTACAACTTCTCTGGCGTCGGCGAAATCCTCCACTCATCCGGGCCACTCGCACCAGCGGGGATCTTCTTGGTTCATGGGGTTATGACCACCGGCAATGACCTACCCCCAGCGACTACGGTCTGGCTCAAGGCGCAGTAGTTCTTCTCACAATGCCAACTTTTCTGAGGGTTTTTTACACCTAATAGATATGTATATGTAGACTCGCCCCAGCTTCGCGCCCCTACCTAAGCTTTGGGGCGCCCTGAATCTCCAACGGAGGAGACACATGCGAGCATCAACTGCTCTTTCACTGGTGGAAGTCACCGGTAAGAACCTGAACATCACATTTCTAGTTTTGGCGGTCGCACTCGTTGCCCTCGGCATCGCACTTGCCTTGCGCGCTCAAGTCCTCGCCCAAGGCGAAGGAACAGAGAAGATGCGCGAGATCGCCGCTGCGGTTCAAGAAGGCGCAGCTGCATATCTCCACCGCCAGTTCCGCACACTCTCTTGGTTTGTTGGAATCGTTTTCTTCCTTCTCCTAGCTCTACCAGCCGACACCATGTCATTGCGCATCGGCCGCTCAATCTTCTTCCTTCTTGGCGCAGGTTTCTCTGCCCTTGTTGGATATAACGGTATGTGGCTTGCAGTACGCGCAAATGTCCGCGTTGCAGAAGCTGCTCGCCAGAAGGACGGAACACTCGCGGTTCAAATCGCATTCCGTACCGGTGGCGTAGTAGGTATGACAACAGTTGGTCTCGGACTTTTGGGTGCCGCACTTGTTGTAATTATCTTCCGTCAAGATGCACCAGTTGTTCTTGAAGGTTTCGGTTTCGGTGCTGCAATGCTCGCGATGTTTATGCGCGTTGGTGGCGGAATCTTTACGAAGGCTGCAGATGTCGGAGCAGACCTTGTTGGTAAAGTTGAAAAGAATATTCCAGAAGATGACCCACGTAACGCTGCAACAATTGCAGATAACGTCGGTGACAATGTTGGTGACTGTGCTGGTATGGCAGCAGATCTCTTCGAATCATATGCAGTAACACTTGTTGCAGCTTTGATTCTCGGAAAGGCAGCATTCGGTGATGCTGGTCTTATCTACCCACTAATCGTTCCAGCAATCGGTATCGTCACAGCTGTAATCGGTATCTTTGCAACGCGTCTTCGCTCAACAGATAAGTCAGCAATGACTGCGATTAACCGCTCATTCTTCATGTCGGCGTTGATTTCAGCAGGACTTACTGCGCTCGCTACATTTACTTATCTACCAAGCCGTTTTGATCTTCTTACAAACGTCTCACAAGAAGTTGCAGATGCATCAGCTGATATCAACCCACGTATCTTCGCTCTCAGCGCAGTTATCATCGGAATCGTTCTTGCTGCTGCTATTCAGGTACTTACCGGCTTCTTTACTGAAGTTGGAAAGCGTCCAGTAAACGATGTTTCATCAGCCTCACAGACAGGTGCAGCGACAGTACTTCTTGCAGGTATCTCAGTGGGCTTTGAGTCAGCCGTTTACTCAGCACTCCTTATCGCATCAGCTGTCTTCGGCGCATTTATGCTCGGTGGCGGATCTGTTGTTCTCTCACTCTTTGCAATCGCATTGGCTGGAACAGGTTTGCTTACAACTGTTGGTGTAATCGTTGCGATGGATACATTCGGACCGATTTCAGATAACGCACAAGGTATCGCTGAAATGTCAGGCGATGTTAAGGGCGAATCAGCCCAGATTCTTACATCACTTGATGCTGTTGGTAACACAACAAAGGCAATCACCAAGGGAATCGCAATTGCAACTGCAGTACTTGCAGCAACTGCGCTCTTCGGTGCATTTACCGATGCAATCAAGGAAGCAGTTAAGAAGGTTGGCGCAACAAACGTTGATCTTCAGTACACAGGCGTTATCGACGTTGCATCACCAAGTAACTTGGTTGGTTTGATTATCGGTGCATCAGTTGTATTCCTCTTCTCAGGACTTGCAATCAATGCTGTATCACGCGCAGCTGGTGCGGTTGTTGTGGAAGTTCGCAAGCAGTTCCGCGATCACCCAGGAATTATGAACAACACAGAAAAGCCGGATTACGGTCGCGTTGTTGATATCTGTACTCGCGACTCACTCCGTGAACTTGCTACACCAGGAATCCTTGCAGTGATGGCACCAATCGCAGTTGGCTTCGGTCTCGGCGTTGGCGCACTCGGTGCATTCCTTGCTGGTGCAATCGGCACAGGTACTTTGATGGCGGTCTTCCTCTCCAACTCTGGTGGAGCTTGGGATAACGCAAAGAAGATGGTTGAAGATGGCAACTACGGTGGCAAGGGCTCTGAAGCTCACGCTGCAACTGTTGTCGGCGACACTGTTGGTGATCCGTTTAAGGACACAGCAGGTCCTGCAATCAACCCATTGCTTAAGGTTATGAACCTCGTCGGATTACTTGTAACTCCTGCAATCGTTGAGTTCTCACTCAATGATGAGAGCTGGAAGATTGCAATCATCTGCGCACTAGCAACAATCGCAATCATCGGTGCATTGGTGCGTAATCGTCGCCATCACTCGATCGCGATTGAGTACTAAGCCTTAACGGAACTTCCCTCCTATATGGCTAGCTCGAAAAAGGCTTCACAACAGGGCGATCTCAAGACGCTCGTAATTGTGGAATCTCCTGCGAAGGCACGCAAAATTGGCGGCTACCTCGGCGATGGTTACATCGTCGAGGCTAGCGTCGGCCATATTCGCGATCTTCCGCAGCGCGCTGCCGATATTCCTAAAGAGGTAAAGAAACTCGCTTGGTCTAAAGAGGGCGTCGATATCGAGAACGATTTTGCACCCTTATATGTGATTAACCCCGATAAGCGCGCGAAAGTTGCTGAACTCAAAGAGTTAATGAAAGGTGCGCAAGAGATCCTTCTTGCAACTGACGAAGACCGCGAAGGTGAAGCAATCGCATGGCACCTCATTGAAGTGCTTCAACCAAAGATTCCTATTAAGCGAATGGTCTTTAACGAGATTACTCAAGAAGCAATCTTGGCAGCGGTAGAAAATACTCGCGATCTTGATTACAACCTCATCGATGCTCAAGAGACCCGTCGCGTTCTTGATCGCCTTTATGGTTATCGCTTATCTCCGGTTCTATGGAAGAAAGTTATGCCACGCATCTCTGCAGGACGCGTGCAATCTGTTGCCACTCGCCTTATTGTCGAAAAAGAACGCGAGCGAATGGCCTTCATCTCATCTGGTTGGTGGGATATAACAGCGGCTGCCGAGCTTGGCTTTAACGCACGCCTATTATCGGTTGATAGTAAGAAGATTGCTGCAACATCAGATTTCGGTGCAGATGGCGCAGTCAAAGAGAAATCACTCGCCGATATTTTGTTGTTAGATGAAACAGGCGCTAAATCATTAGTAGAGGCCTTTAAAGGTCTGCCACTCACTGTTAAATCGATGGAGGAATCTCCACGCACTGAAAAACCTAAGCCACCTTTTACAACGTCAACAATGCAGCAAGATGCCGGCAGCCGCTTAGGTTGGGGCGCACAGATCACCATGCGCATCGCACAACGTCTCTACGAAAATGGTTACATCACCTATATGCGTACCGACTCAATCAATCTGAGCGAACAAGCAATCAAAGCAGCGCGCGCGGCCGCTAAATCTTTATACGGTACTGATCATGTTTACGAAACCGCCCGCGTCTATCAAGGCAAGACAAAGAATGCGCAGGAAGCACACGAAGCTATTCGCCCCGCAGGAGATACCTTTAAGACTCCCGGTGAACTTGCCCCCGAACTTTCTCGCGATGAGTTTGCTCTCTATGACTTAATTTGGAAGCGCACCGTTGCATCTCAAATGGCTGATGCAAAGAAGATGCAGATGCGCGTTGATTTTGATGTAAAGACAGCTAATGGCAAAGCAGCAATCTTTAGAGCTAATGGTTCGGTTATTACCTTCGCTGGATTCTTAGCAGCCTATGACGATGTTGTTACAGATGAAGCAAAAGATGAAGAGTCTGCGGACCGTCGCTTACCTGCAATGTCCGTTGGTCAGAGCATTAAAGTAAATGAATACTCTTGCGAAGGCCACGAAACAAAACCACCAGCACGCTATACAGAACCAACTCTCGTAAAGCGCCTCGAAGAACTTGGTATTGGTCGCCCTTCAACATTCGCATCGATTATTCAAACAATTCAAGATCGTGGGTATGTAAATAAGCGTGGACGCGCACTTGTTCCTACCTTCTTAGCATTTTCAGTCACAGGTCTGCTTGAATCTCACTTTACGAAGCTCGTTGATTACGATTTCACCGCATCAATGGAAGAAGATCTCGACAAGATTGCGGCGGGCGAAGCAGGCCGAGTCGATTGGTTGCGCGACTTTTACTACGGCGTAGATGGCCAACCCGGGCTCAATGAACTTTCGCTAGACCTTGGAAACATCGATGCACGTGCCACGAACACCATGAACCTCTCTGATGTTATTGAGATTCGCGTGGGGCGATACGGCGCATATCTACAAGAGAACTTTGATGACGGCGAAAGAAAGCTCGCCAACATCCCTGAAAACATGGCGCCGGATGAGTTAACTCTCGCCAAAGCAATCGAACTTTTGGCAGCACCTTCAGGTGAACGTGAACTCGGCATTGATCCAGTCACAGGCCTTGAAGTTGTTGCAAAGTCAGGTCGCTTTGGTCCATACATCACCGAGATTTTGCCTGAAGAACCTGTTGAATTAAAAGAAGATGGCACACCCAAGAAGAAGCGCAAGAAAGCAGATGCGCCAAAAGCTAAGACCGCTTCACTTCTCTCAACAATGAATCTCGACACCATTACCCTCGATGATGCTCTGCAATTGCTTTCTTTGCCACGCACGCTAGGTACAAACTCACTTGGCGATGAAATCACTGTGCAGAACGGTCGCTATGGGCCATACCTCAAGGCCGGCGTTGATTCACGTACGCTAACTTCAGAGGATCAGCTCTTCTCAATAACTTTAGATGAAGCACTTGATATCTATTCAAAGCCCAAAGAGCGTCGTCGTGGCGTTGCTAAGCCACCACTGAAAGAACTCGGCGTTGATCCCGGCACAGAGAAAGCTGTCATCATTAAAGATGGTCGCTTCGGCATGTATGTCACCGATGGCGAAACCAATGCAACCCTTCGTCGCGGTGACACACTAGAAGCTATGACTCTTGAACGCGGTCTCGAACTTCTGGCAGGTCGCCGCGCATGGGAGGCCGAGAACGGACCTTCACCAAAGAAATCCCGCAAGAAGGCGGCGCCTAAAAAAGCTGGCGATAAGCCACCAACGCTTACCAAGAAGGTTGTAAAGAAAGCCGCTTCAAAGAAGAAAGCCGCCACTAAGAAAAATAAAGCTTGATATGCCCACTTTTAAAGAATTCAATGGGTGACTAGAATCCCTGTGTGCGCTCACTGATAAAAGTCCTTACACTCATCTTGGGTGTCGCTTTTTTTCAGGCTCCAACAAATCTTGCACATGCTGCGCCGCTAACACCAATTAAGGTTCCATATTCGCAAACTAATGATATTTGGACCCTCGCTTTTGCTAGAGATAGTAACTCTCTTTATTTCGCCGAAAATGGTGGCACAAGAGGAGTTCGCCAGATACTTAACTCTCAATTGACATCTTCGGGCAATCCGATCGAAACAACGTCAGATGGTTTTGCAACCTTCCGATCAGCGAATACCAACTGGCAGAACGCAATGATGGTTGCAAGTCCAACATCGGGCCTAAATGGAAATTCTTGGATTTATAGCACGGGCGGAAACATAAATAAGCCAGCCTCACCAACCGATTCAGCAGGTGCTACCCAGAGCGGTGTTGTGTGGGCCATCAATACATCCGATAATTCTGTGTCTTTCATAAATACCAAACGATCAGACGGAACATGGCAAAGCGGCCAGATGTATTGGAATGCAATCACGCCTGATGGAAGATACCTTTATGTAACTGCCCATAAACCGGGAGTTTCACCATCGGGTGGAAACGAAATTTTTAAGTATTCAACTGCCACCAATACCCAAGTAGGGCTTGGAGTTAGTATTGGCGATTACACCTGGTCTAGCATGGTGACTGACAACAGTTATGTATACCTACGTTCAAGTACGGGCATTGTCCGAATAGGTATAGATGCAAATAACGCGACATCGACCGGCGACTCAGCGATATCCCAAATGACCATAACTGGTACCGCCTCATCATTTAATTTCGCCAACTACTATTCAATGCGAAATATTGATGGCATGTTATATGTAACTGGCACTGACAATACAATGGCCGTTATTAATGGATCAACAGGGGTAGGAACTAGTTTTACACTAACAAATCCATTTAACAGCGGGCGTTTTTTTGGTCTTCGCCAAGGTGCAGACGGTTGTCTCTATGCGGGAAGCACACTGGACCGGTCCATCAACAGAATAAATCCACATACGCGCGAGGTGATTGCGAGCACCGGGGCAATTACAAACTTTAATCCTTACTGGGAGAATTCTTTTTCTATGAGCCCTGATGGGCGACGCTATGCCATATCACCACGGACAGCCATAAATAATGGTTTGTATGTAGTAGAAATTTCTGGATCAGAATGTGCACCAGCCCCATCTACGGCAATTACGTTAAGTGTTTCAAATACACCAAGCTATAGAACTGCGACCGCAATAACGGCAACAGTTAATACTCAAGGCAAGGTGACTTTTTTTACTAACGGGAAAAGAATCCCTGGGTGTATCTCCAAATTAACTTCAGGGACGTCTCCAATCACTGCGACGTGTAATTGGCGTCCAGCGCAACGCGGATCAGTAAGTGTGCATGCGGTTTTTACTCCCGATGATTTGGTTACTTACGAAAGAATCTCCTCAACTAACCTGAATCGAGGGGTTGCTAACCGATCAGGTGCGCGTTAATCGATTGCCTGAAATTCGTCGAAAATCGCCCTAGAAAGCCGTATTTAGACTCTTTTAAACGCCCAGATAGACTCACCCTCATGACCGCCAGCCTGCCCAACCCTGCCGCTCCGGCGCCAGAGGCAACCCGTGGCGTCTTGGCTATTCCGGGTTTTCGCAAGCTCTGGAACTCGATGTTGTTCTCATCGCTCGGCGATTGGTTGGGGCTACTCGCAACAACTGCAATGGCAGCCCAACTTTCCGGCGGATCATATGCAACCGCTAACTTTGCAATTGCGGGCGTCTTTATCGCGCGTTTATTGCCTGCCGTTTTTCTCGGACCATTAGCTGGCGTGATTGCAGATCGTTTTGATCGCCGCAGATTGATGGTCAATGTAGATATCTTGCGCGGAATTCTCTACTTCACTATTCCAATCGTCGGAACATACTTCTGGCTCTACACCGCCATGATTTTAGTTGAATGTCTCACTCTCTTCTGGTCACCAGCTAAAGAGGCATCTGTTCCTAACTTGGTACCAAAAGATAAGTTGGAGAGCGCTAATCAAGTTTCGTTGCTCGCCGCTTATGGCACCGCACCTATTGCCGCAATTTTGTTCTCATTGCTCACACTTGTATCCGGTGCAATTGCAGCGATTAGCCCGTTGATCCCAAGTGATTCGATTGCAATTGCTCTCTATCTCAACGCGCTTAGCTTCTTCTTTGCCGCTTTCACAATTCGCAGCCTCCATGAAATTCCTAAAGGTCCTGCAATTGGCCGCGACTCAGATGAATCAGTTGGTAAATCGCTAATTCAAGGCTGGAAGGCAGTTGCTTCATCCAAGATTATTCGTGGCCTCATCGTCGGAATGGTTGGTGCATTTTCAGCCGCCGGCGCAGTTATTGGTCTTGCTCGTACATTCGTCGGTGACCTAGGTGGTGGAGACGCCGCGTACGGTGTGCTCTTTGGCGCAGTATTTACTGGCCTTGCAATCGGCATCGCATTTGGCCCAAAGGTATTTGCACAATTTTCTCGCCGTAGATTATTTGGTGCAGCGCTAGCCATCTCAGGCTTCTTCCTTGTTCTCCTTGCACTGATCACCAACTTAGTTCTCTCAATATTTATCGTCATTATTCTCGGTGCATTTAGCGGAATCTGTTGGGTTACTGGCTTCACAATGCTTGGGATGGAAGTAAATAATGAAGTTCGCGGCCGCACCTTTGCTTTCGTACAGTCATTAATTCGCATTACCCTGGTTGCAGTTTTGGCGGTCTCACCGATTATTGCAGCGACCATTGGACGCTTTGAATACAGCTTCTACAACATTAATGGTGATTACAACGGCGCACAGATCACAATCTTGATTGCTGGATTGATTGCACTTGCTATCGGTATCTTGTCTTATCACCAGATGAAAGATCGTCCACAAGTATCGCTCTGGTCTGATGTGGTTGCAGCGATGCAAGGAGAACTCGGTGCAATCACCGGACAACCAACGGACGGAATCTTTATTGCTTTCGAAGGTGGAGAAGGCACTGGGAAATCAACTCAATCAAAGTTATTAGCTGAATGGTTAAAGCAAGAAGGCGAAAGCGTCACTTTATCTCGCGAACCAGGTGGAACAGATTTGGGCCGTGAACTTCGTCAGATTTTATTAGGTCACGAAACCGGAGAAATTAATCCACGCGCCGAAGCTCTGTTATATGCCGCAGATCGCGCCCACCACGTTGGTTCTGTTATTCGCCCAGCACTTGCTCGCGGAGAAGTTGTTATTACAGATCGCTACTTCGATTCATCAATTGCTTATCAAGGTGCAGGCCGCGTACTAATTCCATCTGAAGTTGCACGCATCAGCCGTTGGGCAACAGAGACTTTATATCCAACGCTGACAGTTCTAATTGATGTTCCGGCGAGCATCGGTATCGGCCGCTTGCAATCGCGCGATCGCCTTGAAGCAGAACCAGAAGAATTTCACGAAAGAGTGCGCCAAGAGTTCTTGCAATTAGCTTTACTTGATCCAGAGCGTTATTTAGTTGTCGATGGCACTCAGACTATTCAAGAGATTCATGAAGCAATCATCGCTCGCGTTGCAGAGCTGCCTGCACTTAAGCGCAACGCAAATGGCCAACAAGGTCGTCGTATTCTGCGTCCTATCAGAGCAGCCCAGAGCGCAATCGTCCGTGCAACAAAGAAGAAATAAATAGATTTCTATGACAACTGTCTATGACGATTTAGTCGGCCAAGATCACATCACCTCAATTCTTAAAGGCGCAGTAACCGCATCGCACTCAGATGTACAAAGCCAAGAGATGACACATGCTTGGATTTTTACCGGCCCGCCTGGCAGCGGTCGATCATCTGCAGCGGTTGCCTTTGCGCAAGCGTTAATCTGCCCAAGCCATGGAT
>WLDZ01000149.1 GCA_009704515.1 Actinomycetota bacterium | reverse complement strand
TTAATCAAGTGACCCAGATTTTCATCAACATCCCACACAAAGACTCGCAACGACACACCAATTTGCGGTGCCGCCAGACCAGCTCCCGGCGCATCAAGCATCGTGTCAGTTAAATCCTTTACGAGGATTCTAAGTTCCTTGTCGAAATCAACGACCTCTGAAGCAGGGGTCGTGAGTACCGGGTCTCCGAAGTAGCGGATCTCATGAATCGACATACAGCAAGTCTACCAATCTCTTACAGTGAATATGGATCGATTCGAAGTATGAGCAAATCCTTTTTCGAGATGCTGCGCTTTCGCTGCAATTCATGGAGGATCTTGGCTAGATCTGAACTCTGCCCGTGTGAGACATGCAAAACAATCTTTGCTTGTCCTTTTGGCAAAAGCGTTGGTCCATAAATTCGCGTGGTATTTGGCAGACGAGAGTCCTGTAACGCTTTCTTTAATCCTGAAACAATAGCTGGTGCAACCGCTTGATCAGTAACCAGAACCGCTGATGAAACAGAAGGTGGCAACATTAATTCGTCTCTGTCTGCAAGTTCCCTTTTTAAAAGCGGTGCGATATTCCAGCGTGCTATCGCAGCTATGATTGGATGAGAATCATCTAAGACCAAAAGAACTTGCCCATCAACACTGACCATAGAAGCGGTTTCAAACAGAAGTTCCCGCGCCCGTTCTTGTCCATTGATATCTGTGTGCGAGAAGAAACGGATCGCATCCAGAACAACCACAGCGGCATATCCCCCGTTCACCTGTGGCTGTGCCCCTGGCGTAGAAAGAACTAGCGCCGGCTTGGAATCCACGCTTTCCTTAATGACATCACCCGCAGAAATTACAACTGGAAAACCCGGAAAAGCTCGAGAAATTTCTTCTGCAGCTCGATCTATACCGCGACCTGCCAAATATTGTTTATCGCGATCACAGTAAGAACATTTCCATATCGGAAAAGCAGTTCCGCAATGAACGCAGGTTGGAGCCAGTCCTTTGGATGCAACGCTCAACCTTCCGCCACACTTACACAAGGCAACGTTTCGACAATGGGAACATAACAATGCGTTTCCATACCCTTTTCGAGGCGCGATGAAAAGTACGGGGCCTTTCTTCAACGCTTTTTTGATTTCGGAAAATATTCGACCAGGCAACAGTGTTCCATCACTTGGAACAAAGGCTTGAACATTAACTTGTGTCCGTTGAATGACGTATTTAATAGTTCTAGCATCTATTTCATGGGCAACACGGACTGAAGGTGTGAACCCGGTCAGAAACAGTGCTAGAGATTCGTTCTCTGCTCTCATCTTTGCGATTGTAGAAGAATTCCAACCAGGAGCACGAAGCTCATAGTGTTCTGGTGAAGACTCTTTATAAATAATGATGGCGGCTAGATTTCTAACCGGAGCAAAGATTGCACTTCGCGTACCTACGACAACCGAAGATTCAAGTTGCATAGATAGAAGAAAGTTGCGATAGCGCTCCTCGCGAGTTGAGGCACTTGACAGTTTGAGGACATTGTTAAATGTTGAAGACAAACTTTCGATTATCTTTTCTACATCTCTCTCATTAGGGGCAACAATTAACACAGAGCCTGTGTTCTTGAGATCCCTGACTATGGGGCTGAGCTGTTCGTGGGAGGAAAGAAACGGCTTAAAACTCTGAAACACAGTGGGTTTTCTCGATCTTGAAAGTTGAGATGCACGGTGCGCTACAGGTATTTCCTTATCAACACCCCCCACTCGAGGCGGTATAGCCGAACGCACAAGATCCCAGGGGTTACAGCAATAGAAAGCAGCGGCTTTGTCGATTAAATCAAGCACTGCAGGTGTTGCAACCACGTGAGGAGAAAGTGCCTTCGTAATTGCTTTCAGGGCTCCGGCTCTTTCAGGTTGCCCAACACGTTCAACAACTATGCCTTCAGTTTCTCGATTGCCAAAAGGAAGTTGTACGCGAACCCCAGGGACGACTACATCACTCAACTTTTCGGGAACCGAGTAATCGTATTTCTGATCTAAATGGAAAACACCAGTGTCAACAAGTACTCGAGCCACCGGAAGGCGATCAGCTATAGGGCCCGAAGGATTTGAAGCAACCTCGGCCCTTAAGCGAAAAAGCCTAGGTGCTGCCACCGATTACTTAACTGCGTTTTGAAGTGCTGAGATGCGATCAGTTCGTTCCCAAGCAAACTCGGGAAGTTCACGACCGAAATGACCGTAGGCACTTGTAAGTGAATAAATTGGTCTCAGTAATTCAAGATCTCTAATGATTGCAGCCGGACGTAGGTCAAAGACAGAAAGTACAGCTTGTTGAATCTTTGAAACTGGAACAGTTTCAGTTCCAAATGTTTCAACGAAAACTCCGACAGGCTGTGCCTTTCCAATTGCGTAGGCAACCTGAACTTCACAACGACGTGCCAAACCAGCTGCGACTACATTCTTTGCAACCCAACGCATCGCATAAGCAGCCGAACGATCAACCTTTGATGGATCTTTTCCGCTGAAGGCGCCGCCGCCATGACGGGCCATTCCGCCGTAAGTATCAACAATGATCTTGCGACCCGTTAAGCCAGCATCACCCATAGGTCCACCAATTACAAAACGACCAGTTGGGTTGATCAACGTTCGTAGATCGTTCTTGGGCAAATCAATTGTTGAGATGATTGGGTTGATTACGTACTCGATAATCTCTGGCGTTAATTTCTTAACTACATCAACTTCTTCAGCATGCTGGCTGGAAATAACTACTGTATTCAAAGCAATTGCGCGGTCACCTTCGTACTCGATTGTTACCTGAGTTTTTCCGTCAGGGCGGAGGTATGCAAGCTCACCTGACTTGCGAACCTTAGTCAATTGTTGAGCAAGAGCGTGCGCCAACCAAATAGGGAGCGGCATAAGCTCTTTGGTGTCATCGCAGGCATAACCAAACATCAAACCTTGATCGCCTGCGCCTTGCAAATCTAGTGGATCTACAGCTGAGGTCACGCGGTGTTCATAAGCATCATCGACACCTTGTGCAATATCTTGTGACTGCTGACCAATTGAGATTGAAACGCCACAACTATTTCCATCAAAACCTTTATCCGATGAGTCATAGCCGATGTTTAAAACGGTATCACGAACAATTCCCATAACATCTGCATAACCATTAGTGGTTACTTCACCTGCAACATGTACCTGACCAGTTGTAATCAGGGTTTCAACAGCGACTCGACTTTTTGTATCCTGAGACAACAAGGAATCCAAAACCGCATCTGAAATCGCATCTGCGATCTTGTCTGGGTGACCTTCGGTGACTGATTCAGAAGTAAATAAGCGCTTTGACATAGTTTTAACCTAACTGCCGGATGGCATGATCAAGAAGTACATTACTAAGAGCGTCTTTGGAGACTTCCTTGATCGCTATATCCGCTTCA
>WLDZ01000148.1 GCA_009704515.1 Actinomycetota bacterium | reverse complement strand
GAAGTGAAGTTCTGGCGCGGGGTCAATGGAACAGGATTTACGGTCAATCCAGCTAAAACTGAGATCACCGTGACTGTTCCGGCAGGCACCCGCACTGGAAAAGTTATTGTGGTGACCTCAAAGGGCCTTGCCCAGTCAGAGCTCCCGCTCACAATTACGCCTTGATAGGCGATGTAGGATGTCGGTCTAAAGAAACTATAAAGGTAAAGGAGGCGGGGAGATGAGTTACTTCAATGGCCCTGCCAATCCTGATGATTATGAAGATGGCGAGATCGAGCAAGAGAGCTCACGCTCTAGTCGCTTAAAAGTTAACATTGGAATCTTCCTTCTTTTGATGGGAGTTTTAGGTTCAACTTTTGCAGCCAATATTTCCTTAAGTGGAGGACGGCAAGAGTTTGGACAAGGAATCTTCCAGGTCAAAGCTTGTGATCAGTGGATCGGAGTCAACCTAGTTACAGGTGAAGGCGCTGCTAATCCTTATGTCGTGAATGTGGAAATTCTTGGTCTAAACCCTCGTCAATGCCTAGGAACAATTTTTCGCATTAAATTCTTCTCATCAGGAAGCACAACACCGCTACCTGTATTCGTGAGCGGCGGCCCATCGGGCACACTCAGTGATTCAGTAACTGCAACTTCAGTTGTTTCCCGAATCACAAAAACCGCCTATACCGGCAGTACCCAGACCGCATATGGCAACTGGGCTTTTGACGCGATGACCCTTATTGATCCACAGGGCAGGGATATCGAATACGGCGATAATTATCAGCTAGTCGATTACTACAGAAGCAGTGGTATCTATGTGATTGCGCCGACTTACCCTCGCCTACTTGCGACTTCGGTAAATAGCATCACCATTGAAACCGCTAAGTATTAGTAGATAGACTCACTTTCATGAGCCTTTCAGAACGCATAGCTGCATACCAATCTGCATCACAGTATTTCCTTAACCTTGCAGTTGGTACTCCAGCTAATTTACTCGATGTGCACCACGAAAACGGATGGTCTGCGCGTCAAGTGATTCATCACATGGCTGATTCTGAAGCACAGTCTTATTCACGTTTGCGCCGATTAGTTGCCGAGCCAGAAGGTTCGCTCATTCAAGGTTACGATGAATCTGCCTGGGCACAATGCGAGGCACTTGGATATACCTCTGCTCCAGTTGAAAATGCGATTGCAGTTTATGCGGCAGTGCGCGCATCTTCACTTGATTTACTTAAACGATTAACTGAAGCAGATTTGGAGAAGTCTGGCGTTCACACTGAGGCAGGAAAATACACTGTTGATAGATGGTTAACCACATATACAAAGCACCCACACGATCATGGCGACCAACTTGTTCGTGCCACTAAAGGTCAGGAGTAAATAAGTGAAGAAGCTACAGAACTTTATTAATGGCAAATCTGTCGATAGCTCATCGGGTGAAACCACCACACTCATTAACCCTGCAACAGCTCAACCTTTTGCAACTGCGCCGATTTCAAACCAGGTAGATGTTGATAACGCCATGAAGGCAGCAAGTAACGCCTTTACTGATTGGCGTGACTCGACTCCATCTGAGCGCCAACGCGCACTTCTTAAAATTGCTGATGCCATCGAATCTCGGGCGGATGAATTTGTAGCCATCGAATCAGAGAACTGCGGTAAGCCGATGGGCCTCACTGCATCTGAAGAAGTTCCTCCCATGGTGGATCAGATTCGTTTCTTTGCAGGGGCAGCCCGAAATCTAGAAGGCAAATCAGCGGGTGAATACATGCGCGGAATGACCTCATTTATTCGCCGCGAACCTGTCGGTGTCTGTGCGCAAGTTACACCGTGGAACTACCCCATGATGATGGCAGTCTGGAAATGGGCACCGGCCATCGCGGCAGGAAACACAGTTGTATTAAAGCCAAGTGATACAACTCCGGCATCGACAGTCTTTATGGCACAAATCATGAGTGAATTTTTACCTGACGGCGTCATCAATGTCATTACAGGCGAGCGCCAAACCGGTGCGCTACTTGTTGAGCATAAAACTCCAGCCATGGTTTCAATTACTGGTTCAGTAGGGGCAGGTATTGCTGTTGCAGAATCTGCTGCAAAGCAGGTCAAGCGTGTGCACCTAGAGCTCGGCGGAAAGGCACCCGTTGTTGTCTTTAATGATGCCGACTTACAAGCCGCTGCCGAAGGCATAGCAGTCGCAGGTTTCTTTAATGCCGGACAAGATTGCACAGCAGCTACTCGTGTGATTGTGCAAGAGGGCGTCTATGAAGATTTGGTAAAGCTCTTGGCTGATCAAGCAACCAATCAGATTGCAATGGGTATGCCAGATCAAGATGTTTTGGTGGGTCCAGTAAATAATGCCAACCAATTCGAGCGCGTCTCTGGCTTTATCGCACGCACTCCATCACATGCTCGCATTGTTGCTGGCGGGCAGCCTTCAGGTATTCCTGGTTACTTCATCACGCCAACAGTGATTGCCGACCTGCGCCAAGATGACGAGATGATTCAGAACGAAATCTTCGGCCCAGTCATCACCATTCAGAAGTTTAAGGATGAGGCCCAGGCAATCGAGATGGCTAATGGCGTCGATTACGGCTTGGCATCATCAGTCTGGACAAAGGATCATGGCACCGCGATGCGGATGGCCAAGGCTTTTGACTTCGGATGTGTCTGGATTAACACCCACATTCCGCTTGTAGCTGAGATGCCACATGGAGGTTATAAGCGCAGCGGCTATGGAAAAGACCTCTCTAGCTACGGGTTCGAGGATTACACCCGAATTAAGCATGTGATGACCAACTTAGGCGGATAAAACTCGCTCGATAAGGTTGGCCATTTGGCCCTGTGGGTTACATACTTAGCCCTGCAAAACCGTCCCTTACACCGGCTGGGTAAACCAAGCGCAAATGCGTCGTTTATCCGAAACTCAAAAGGAGCCCTTCATGGCTAAAGCACTTCCACCCAAAGCACTCTCACCCGAAGCACGTTCAATTCTTTCCTCACGCATCTCTCGTCGCGCAGTATTTGCTGGCGTAGGAGCTGCTGCAGGTGTTACTGCGCTCGCTTCATGCGGTTCAGGTTCATCTGATGCAGCAAGCACAGTGCGTTGGGCAAACTGGACTCTCTACTTAGATGTAGATGAAGCAGGAACAAGTTATCCAACTCTTGAAGCATTTGAAGAGCAATTCGGAATTACCGCGGTTTATACAGAAGATATCAACGATAACGATGAGTTCTTCGGCAAAGTGCAGGGCCAGCTAAAGCTTGGTGAAGATATCGGTTATGACATCATCACACCAACAGACTGGATGGCAGGTCGCTTTATCCGTCTTGGTTACACACAGACACTTGATAAAGCAAATATTCCAAATGCAAAGAATCTTCTTCCAGCACTTGCTAGCCCATCATTTGATCCAAATCGCGATCACTCACT
>WLDZ01000147.1 GCA_009704515.1 Actinomycetota bacterium | reverse complement strand
GCGCTCTCTTGAGTTGTCATTAGCGAAGCACCTCCTCAAACAAAGTTGATTTTGCAGCATCAAAAGGACAGCCGCCATTGGTGAGGTGGGCGATGTATTCATCGCGGAAATATTTGATTGAAGACGTGATTGGGCTGGTTGCGCCATCACCTAATGCGCAGAACGAACGGCCCATAATGTTGTCGCAGAGATCGAGCAACTTCTGCAAATCAGCTTCGCTACCTTTTCCGTTTTCTAGGTCACGCAGAATTTGTACTAACCACCAAGTACCTTCGCGACAAGGGGTGCACTTTCCGCAAGACTCGTGCTTGTAGAACTCAGTCCAACGAAGTACTGCGCGAACCACGCAAGTTGTCTCATCAAATATTTGAAGCGCTTTGGTGCCAAGCATTGAACCTGCTGCTGATACGCCTTCGTAATCCAGCGGAACATCGAGATGTTCGTCGGTAAAGAGTGGCGTTGAAGATCCGCCTGGAGTCCAGAACTTTAACTTGTGGCCGTTACGAACTCCGCCAGCGAGTTCAAGAATCTGACGAAGAGTTATACCAAGGGGTGCTTCAAATTGACCTGGGTTATTTACATGGCCAGATAGTGAGTAGAGAGTTGCGCCCTTTGACTTCTCTGTACCCATTGATTGATACCACTCTGCGCCATTAGCAATAATTGCAGGAACTGAAGCGATTGACTCAACATTGTTCACCACTGTTGGGCGGGCATAGAGACCAGCGATAGCAGGAAATGGTGGGCGTAAGCGAGGTTGTCCACGGAAGCCTTCGAGTGAATCGAGGAGGGCTGTCTCTTCGCCACAGATATACGCACCTGCACCGATATGTAAGACAAGCTCTAAATCATTTCCCGTTCCGAAAATATTTTTACCAAGGTATCCAGCTTTGTAAGCATCAGCGATGGCTTGGTTAACACGACGCACCACGTGGGTAACTTCGCCGCGGATATAAATAAATGCATGCTTCGCACGAATTGCATACGCCGCAATGATTACACCTTCAACAAGGACATGTGGGTTCGCCATAAGAAGTGGCGTATCTTTACAAGTTCCGGGTTCTGATTCATCGGCGTTAACAACTAGGTAGTGATCTTTGTTATCTCCTTGCGGAATAAATCCCCACTTCATTCCGGTAGGAAATCCTGCTCCCCCGCGGCCACGAAGACCTGAATCTTTTACCATCTGAATAATTGCATCAGGATCCATCGCAAGTGCTTTCGCAGCTGCGTTGTATCCACCGTGACGCTTATAGCCTTCAATGGTAAATGAATCTTTTTCATCCCAATGGGCAGAGAGGATAGGAGTGAGTTGAGACATTACTTTCCTTCCTTTGAAAGCTTTAATCCAAGAAGGGTTGGTTCGCCTGCTTGTGTACCTTCATTCGCAAGTCCGTCATCAAGTCCAGCTAAAACTAAAGAAGCTTCCTTGAATGTGACTAACTTGTTTGGGCCGCGTGTTGGTGCTGGAGGATTTCCAGCACGTGCACCATCAACTAAATCCTTTGCAGATGAGACGCTCTGATTGTCATAGAACTCCCAGTTGGCCATAACAACTGGCGCATAGTCACATGCTGCATTGCACTCTATGTGCTCTAGTGAAACTTTGCCGTCAGCTGTAACACCATCGTTTTCGATTCCGAGATGATCTTTAAGTGCTTCCATAATGACGTCGCCACCCATGATTGCGCAGAGGGTATTTGTGCAGACGCCAATGTGATATTCCCCGACTGGCTTGCGCTTGTACTGGGTATAGAAGGTAGCTACGGCTGAGACTTCAGCAGTTTCAATCTCTAGAATCTCAGAGATTTTTTCGATTCCGTCATTAGTAACATAACCAGAGATAGCTTGCACATAGTGCAACAACGGCATAATTGCAGAACGCTTACGTGGATATCGAGCAACAATCGAATTCATAACATCTATGTTGAGATTGTGATTAGTGGTTGTCATTATCGGTCAACTCCTCCCATAACAGGATCGATTGATGCAACAGCTCCGATAATGTCGGCAACCATTCCACCTTCGCTCATTGCAGATGTTGATTGAAGATTGTTAAAGGAAGGTTCGCGGAAATGTGCGCGGTAAGGGCGAGTGCCTCCATCAGAGACGATGTGAGCAGCGAGCTCTCCACGTGGTGATTCAACTGCTGCATAGACCTGACCTGCAGGAACTCGGAAGCCCTCAGTTACAAGTTTGAAGTGGTGAATAAGTGATTCCATTGATGTGCCCATAATTTCGCGGATGTGATCAAGAGAATTTCCGAGTCCATCTGCGCCAAGTGCCAACTGCGCCGGCCAAGCAATTTTCTTATCTGCCACCATAACTGGTTGGCCGTGTGTGGCATCAAGTTTTGTGATTGCTTGTTCAATGATGCGAAGTGATTGCTCGAGCTCTGCCATACGGATTAAGAAGCGGCCGTAGACATCACAAGTATCTGCAGTGATTACATCAAATTCATAATTCTCATAACCACAATATGGTTGCATCTTACGAAGGTCCCAAGGCAATCCTGTTGAACGAAGAACCGGGCCAGTGATGCCTAGCGTTGTACAGCCTGCTAGATCGAGATATCCAATTCCTTCGGTGCGCTTCATCCAGATGGTGTTACCAACCAAGAGGCGTTCATTATCTTTAAAGTTTTTGCGAAGTGTTGTGACGAGTTCACGAAGTCGTACTGTCATTCCTTCAGGCAAATCCTGTGCCACACCCCCTGGTCGCACATATGCCATATTCATGCGAAGACCTGTAATCGCTTCGAAAGCATCAAGAACTAGTTCGCGTTCACGGAAAGCAAAGAACATCGGACCCATGGCTCCGAGTTCGAGAGCGCCAGTACCGAGTGCAACCATGTGAGACGAAATGCGATTGAGCTCCATCATAAGCACTCGAATGATTGATGCGCGCTCTGGAACCTGATCGGTAATTCCTAACAATTTTTCTACGGCAAGACAGTACGCAGTCTCGTTAAAAACAGGAGATAAGTAGTCCATACGAGTTGCAAAAGTTGTTCCTTGTGTCCAGCTGCGGTACTCCATGTTTTTTTCAATGCCGGTGTGCAGGTATCCGATTCCTGGGCGAACTTCAGTAACGGTCTCGCCTTCAAGTTCTAGAACCAAGCGAAGTACGCCGTGGGTTGATGGATGCTGTGGACCCATGTTCACGATGATGCGCTCTTCTTTCGCCTCACCGATTTCTGAGACAAGTGAATCCCAATCGCCACCGGTTACTGAATAGACAGTGCCTTCAGTGGTTTCACGCGAAGATGCGTAAGGATCGAAGGTAGTGCTCTTCTCACTCACTTGTATGACCTCCGATTTGATGGAGCAGGTGTTGTTGCGCCTTTGTACTCAACTGCGATTCCACCGAGTGGATAATCTTTTCTTTGCGGATGACCATCCCAATCGTCGGGCATCAAAATACGAGTAAGACCAGGGTG
>WLDZ01000146.1 GCA_009704515.1 Actinomycetota bacterium | reverse complement strand
GCATCGCATCGGCATAAGTCATATGCTTTATTGGAGTTGGAATTTCGTAACCAACAGCTTCACGCCAAACTTTGACAAGAATTTGTTCAGCGACAGCTAGTACATCTTCTTGATCTACAAAAGACATCTCAATATCAAGTTGCGTGAATTCGGGTTGGCGGTCTGCGCGAAAATCTTCATCTCGGAAACAACGCGCAATCTGATAATAACGCTCCATTCCTGCAACCATAAGAAGTTGTTTGAAAAGTTGCGGTGACTGAGGAAGTGCATACCAGCTACCTGGTTGTAAGCGGACCGGAACCAAGAAATCACGCGCTCCTTCAGGAGTTGAGCGAGTTAGATACGGAGTCTCAATCTCGTGAAAATCGAGATCTTCCATAACTCTGCGGATGGCAGATGTGACTTTAGACCTTAAGCGAAGATTCGCCGCGGGGCGTTCACGTCGCAAGTCGAGGTATCGATACCGAAGGCGAACTTCTTCGCTAATTTCAACATCGTTTCCAGAATCAATTGGAAATGGGAGTGGAGCTGACTCGCTCAAGACCACAATTTCAGATGCAAGAACTTCTATCTCACCAGTGGCAATATTCGAATTCTCATTGCCTTCAGGTCGAACTCGGACCAAACCCTTTACTTGCAAGCACCACTCTGCGCGGAGCGAACCAGCGAGAGCTTCATCGCTAATAACAACTTGAACAGAACCTGTTCCATCTCGGAGATCGATGAAGGCGACTCCCCCGTGATCACGACGACGCGAAACCCATCCCGCAAGGGTTACTTCGCTGCCTGCGTGAGCAGCGCGTAAAGTTCCAGCATCATTCTTTCTTAACATGGTTCTCGTCCTATATCTCGATGCAGGCTCGAAACGAGCCCTATGTGCGCCAGGGTTATTGCCCCAAAGCACCTTTCAATTCGCTCATCTTAACCGATGTTGATGTTCCATCATTCATTCGCTTGAGGGTAACCAGGCCACTTTCGAGCTCTGCACTACCAATTACCACCAAAAATTGAGCACCGCTCTTATCGGCTCCTTTGACGGCGCCTTTCAAAGATTTATCTCCAAAGGAAATCTCAACTGTTGCTCCTTGCATTCTCAAATCAGCTGCAAGTTTGAGAACAGCAATCTTTGCCGATTCATCAAGGGCAACGAGAAAGAGATCTGAAGTAAAGCTCTGCTCTGGCAAGGTGGATTCTGCTATCGCCGCTAGAAGTGCTCTATCGACGCCAAGACCAAAACCAATTCCAGAGAGTGGTTGACCGCCGAGTGTTTCCATGAGGCCGTCATATCTGCCTCCACCACCGATACCGCTTTGCGCGCCAAGTCCATCGTGGATGAATTCAAAAGTTGTGCCAGTGTAGTAATCAAGACCGCGCACCATTCTCGGATTAATTGTGAAGGTAACGCCAAGGGCAGTTAAATACTCCTGCACCTTCATGAAGTGATCTCGAGAATAGTCAGAGAGATAATCAAGTAAGAGAGGCGCCTTTGACATAGCTTCAATAACTTCAGCTCTCTTATCGTCAAAGAGGCGAAGTGGATTTAGCGCTGCTCTAGCTGTTGTAGCTTCGTCCAACGAAAGTGATTTGATGTATTTAACTAAGTCGATGCGGTGAGCCGCTCTCGATTCGTTATCGCCAAGAGAAGTTATTTCAAGACGATAATCCTTTAGGCCTAAATTCTTAAATCCTTGATCAGCTATCGCGATTACCTCAGCATCAAGGGCTGGATCATCGACACCTATCGCTTCGATTCCAACCTGGTAGAACTGACGATAACGCCCTGCCTGCGGTCTTTCGGCGCGAAAGAATTGTCCTGAGTACCAGACTTTTACTGGCAACTGTCCACGATCAAGGTTTGATTCAATAACAGCTCGCATTACTCCTGCAGTGCCCTCAGGGCGCAAAGTTATAGAGCGACCACCTCGATCTTCGAATGTATACATTTCTTTAGAAACAACATCTGTAGATTCACCTACGCCACGATTAAAGAGAGAAGTGTCCTCAAAGACCGGAAGCTCCATCAATTGGTATCCCGCTAATTTTGCTGGTGCAATGAGTTGATTGCGAACCCATTCAAAACCACGTGATTCAGGCGGGAGGTACTCACGAACGCCCTTGGGCGCTTGGATTTTTTCATTTTTCATCTTCTTCTCCCCTATGACAATTCTTTCAAATATGGGTTGTTCTTGCGCTCTAATTTGATTGTTGTCTCTTGGCCGTGTCCTGGCAAGACGCGAACATCATCGCTCAGAGAGAGAACCTTTGTCAGGAGTGTCTTTCGCATCTCGCTCGCGCTGCCAGTTGGGAGATCTGTCCTGCCGATGGAACCAGCGAAGAGCACATCCCCGCTAATTAGGAGCTCGTCATTAACCATAAACATTAAGGACCCTTTTGTATGGCCTGGAGAATGAATTGCACGAATATTTAAGCCAATGAATTCGAGTATTGCTCCATCTCGCAACGCTTCGACCTGGTTTGGTTCGCTGAATTGCATCGACCCCAGATGACTTGCAAACTCTGGACTGAGGATGCCCGCTGGTTCAGCGATAAAGCGACGGTCCTCAGAATGTATGTATGTCGGGATTTGATAACCGTCGGCGAGAGCTTTAATTGAAAAAGTATGATCGAGATGGCCATGCGTCAACAATGCCGCAACTGGCTTAAACCCTTCTTCCGAAACAATGAGCTTTATTTCATCAGATACCCCACCGCTTGAAATTGATGACATGTCAGAGGCGCCCGGATCAACAATGATGCACTCACCTCGGGCCTCGTTGGCGATTACCCAACAATTGGTTGCAAACATTGGGGCGATAAATGAGCGTACGAGCACCGCTTTTGCCCCTCTCTGACCCCCGGAACTGAGGTGATTTTCGTGGTGAGTAGGGACAGGGTACCTTTTACTCACTCGAATTGAGCTGATTACCGCTCATCTTTGAGCACCATATCGATAACAACGAAGGCTGAATGCCGACGCGCTGAAAGGGACCAACATGACAACACCAATCAATCCATCAGATTTAGCAAAGGCTTCCGAAGTAGCAAAGATTGGAACTCCCGCCTTAAGCGCTGCATCAGCACTCATTGGCGATCCTTCTCACTTTGGATATGTCGCAGATGATGGAACGGTCTTTGTTAAAACTCCTCAGGGAGATAAAGCTGTTGGTTCTTATCCAGGCAAAAGCGCAGAAGAGGCTCTTTCATACTTCGTTCGTAAATTTGAAGCGCTCGCCTCAGAGGTAGCACTCACCGCAGCGCGAATCACCAGTGGCGCGATGGTTCCACAGGATGCATATGAAGCAGTGAAAAAGTTACGCGCTCAAGTAGCGGAGTTAAATGGCGTCGGCGATCTCGCGGCCCTTGCTGCATCTGTCGAACAAATCGAACCTCTCATTGAGGGTCATCGCGAAGCATACGAGGCGAAGAAAGCTGAAGAAGCTGCTGC